>NZ_RCVI01000222.1:0-29188 GCF_003667455.1 Micromonospora sp. CV4
ACCCGGCCCCACCCGGCCGCCCGTGTTGATCATGAAGGTGTTGCCAGCCGTACGGCGTGTCGCCGACAACAACTTCATGATCAACGTGAGCTGAGTTCCGAGGAGCGAGACGATCAGTAAGAAACCACAGCCGGAGGGTGGGCAGGCGCCGGTCGTCCAGCGCGTCCGCATCCGGTACGCCAAGCGCGGGCCGCTGCGGTTCACCTCGCACCGGGACTTCGCCCGGGCCTTTGAGCGGGCGCTGCGCCGGGCGGGCGTGCCGATCGCCTACTCCCAGGGCTTCACCCCGCACCCGAAGATCTCCTACGCCAGCGCCGCGCCCACCGGGGTGGCCAGCGAGGCGGAGTACCTGGAGATCGGCCTCCAGACGCCGGTCGACCCGGAGGCGCTGCGGGCCGCGCTGGACGCCGCGCTCTCACCCGGGCTGGACGTGCTGGACGCCGTGATCGCCGTCGGGGGCAGCCTGCCGGACCGGATCGAGGCCTCGCACTGGCACATCGAGCTGCCCGAGGTCGACCCCACCGTGCTGCGCAGCGCCGTGGACGCCTTCACCGCCGCCGAGGAGGTGCTGGTCGAGCGGATGACCAAGCAGGGGCGACGTACCTTCGATGCCCGTGCGGCCGTTATGTCAATCGATGTCGTCGCGCCGACGCCGACGCCTTCCGGGGCGCCGGCCGTACCGTGTGCGATACTCGAACTGGTCGTGCGGCAGGTCACCCCGTCCGTACGGCCCGATGACGTCCTTTCCGGCCTCCGCGTGGTGGCCGACCTGGAGCCGCCGGTCTCGCCGAGGGTGACCCGGCTGGCTCAGGGCACGCTGACCGCGCAGGGTGCGATCGTGGATCCGTTGGATGCGGACCGCGACGGGGCAGCCATCGTTGGGCACTGACCGACGGTCAGTGCTCTGGCAGGCAGACTTCGGCGGTCGCGCACCACGCGCGCCCGGCGGAAACACTTTTGCGGCGACCCTGCGTGGCAGCGCTCACCCGCGCCCGGGGCAGCCAGAACTGGAGAACGTCCATGCTCGAGAACGAGCCCGAGGGCGGCGAACGGACCGGTTCACAGCCGGCCGGCGACACCGCTGACCAGAGCACCACCGCTGACGGCGCCGCCGTCGCGAACCCCACCGCTGCCGGATCGGCCGCGCTGGAACCGGCCGGCACGGAGCCGGCCGGCGCGGAGAGCGCCGAGCCCGCCGCGCCCGCGCGGCGTACCCGCGCGACCCGCCGTCGTGCCGCCCCGCTCAACCAGCCGGAGCAGACCGACGCCCCGGTCGAGGCGTCCACCGGCGGGGCCGGCGCCGGCGAGTCGCCGCAGGCGGAGGTCTTCGCCCCGATCTCCGGCGACCTGGACACCCCCCCGAAGACGCCCCGGCGCCGCCGCAAGGCCGCCCCGGTGGAGAAGACCGCCGAGGAGCCGCTGGTCGCGGCCTCCGCCGAGGAGGCCTCCGCCGAGGTGCTCCCCCCGGTCAAGGTGACCCGCACCCGGCGCAAGAAGGCCACGCCGGCCGCCGTCGAGGAGCCCCCCGCCGCCGAGGAGCCCGCCGCTGTCGAGGAGCCGGTCGCCGAGACGCCGGCGGAGTCCGACCTGCGCGAGGCGGAGGCCGAGCTGAACGAGGCGGACCTGCCCCCGGGCGGGACCGCCACCGAGGAGGCCCGGACCAGCGGCGCGCAGGAGCGCTCCGGCGAGGTGCCGCCGGGCGTGGCGGTGGCCGGTCTGGCCAACGAGCCGATTGAGCCGGCCGAGATCGTCGAGCCGGAGCAGCCGCGGACCCGCCGCCGGAGGGCGGCGCTCTCCGCGCCCACCGTGCTGTTCATGGCTCCGCAGCCGGACGCCGTGCCGGTGACCCGGCCGGCGGAGCCCACTCCGTTCGCCGAGGAGCCGGTCGCGGAGGAGGCCGCCGAGCCGTCCCGCCGGCGGCGGCGCGGTCGCCGCGACACCGAGCCGGTGGAGCCGGTCGAGGCGATCGAGGCCGAGGAGGAGCCGACCGAGGAGGCCGAGGAGGCCACCGAGGCGGATGAGGACGACGAGGACAGCGCCGCCGCGCGCCGCCGCCGCCGGCGTGGTCGCCGTGGCCGTGGCCGTGGCAAGGGTGGCGCCGACGACGCCGAGGACGAGGAGTCCGACGAGGCGGCGCAGGCCGAGGAGGAAGAGACCGCCGAGGCCGAGGGCGACGAGGACGAGGAGTCCGAGGGTGGGGACGGGCTGACCCGCCGCCGCCGGCGTCGCCGCCGCCGGGGTGCCGGCGACACCGAGGGCGCCGCCGACGACGGCGTGCCGACCGTGGTCAAGATCCGTGAGCCGCGTCGGACCGTCGACGAGGTGCAGGGCGTGTCCGGCTCGACCCGGCTTGAGGCCAAGCGCCAGCGCCGCCGGGACGGCCGGGAGCAGCGGCGTACGCGGCCGCCGATCCTCAGCGAGTCGGAGTTCCTGGCCCGCCGGGAGGCGGTCGACCGGGTGATGGCCGTGCGTCAGCGCGGTGATCGTACGCAGATCGCCGTCCTGGAGGACGGCGTGCTGGTCGAGCACTACGTGACCCGCAACTCCTCCGGCACGATGGCCGGCAACGTGTACCTGGGCAAGGTGCAGAACGTGCTGCCCAGCATGGAGGCGGCGTTCGTGGACGTCGGCCGGGGCCGCAACGCGGTGCTGTACGCCGGCGAGGTCAATTGGGACACCTCCGGCCTGGAGGGGCGTGCCCGCTCGATCGAGCAGGCGCTGCGCTCCGGCGACTCGGTGCTGGTCCAGGTCACCAAGGACCCGATCGGGCACAAGGGCGCCCGGCTGACCAGCCACATCGCCCTCTCCGGCCGGCACCTGGTCTACGTGCCCAACGGCAACGCCTCCGGGATCAGCCGGAAGCTGCCGGACACCGAGCGCAAGCGGCTCCGGGACGTGCTCAAGAAGCTCGTCCCGGACGGCGCGGGTGTGATCGTCCGGACGGCCGCCGAGGGCGCCAGCGAGGACGAGCTGGCCCGGGACGTCAAGCGCCTCCAGGCCCAGTGGGAGGACATCCAGGCCAAGGCCGCCGAGGGCGGTGCGCCGGTGCTGCTCTACGAGGAGCCCGACCTGGTCATCCGGGTCGTCCGGGACCTCTTCAACGAGGACTTCCGCGAGCTGGTGATCGAGGGCGAGCAGTCGTACGACATCGTCGAGTCGTACCTGTCGCACGTCTCCCCGGACCTGGTCGACCGGGTGCGCCGGCACGTCGGCACGAGCGACGTGTTCGCCGAGTACCGGATCGACGAGCAGATCATCAAGGGCCTGGACCGCAAGGTCTTCCTGCCCTCCGGCGGCTCGCTGGTGATCGACCGTACCGAGGCCATGACGGTCGTCGACGTCAACACCGGCAAGTACACCGGCTCCGGGGGCAACCTGGAGGAGACGGTCACCCGTAACAACCTGGAAGCGGCGGAGGAGATCGTCCGCCAGCTCCGGTTGCGGGACATCGGCGGCATCGTGGTGATCGACTTCATCGACATGGTCCTGGAGTCGAACCGTGAGCTGGTGCTGCGCCGGCTCACCGAGTGCCTGGGCCGGGACCGCACCAAGCACCAGGTCACCGAGATCACCTCGCTCGGCCTGGTGCAGATGACCCGTAAGCGGATCGGCGCGGGCCTGCTGGAGGCGTTCAGCGAGACCTGCGAGTGCTGCAAGGGTCGGGGCGTCATCATCCACACCGAGCCGGTGCCGGAGAAGCCACGCTCCAACGGGGCGGGGGAGAAGGTCAAGGCGGTCGCGTCGTCGGTCGCCGCCGCCCCGCCCGCCGAGCAGGGCAGCGCGTCCTCGCGCCGTCGGGCGCGCAAGAGCGCCTCGGCCGAGAAGACGGTGGTCGAGGTCGTCGAGAACGACACCAGCACCGCACCGGAGGCCGACTACGTGGACACGATGGGCTACGACCTGTCCCGCTACGAGTCGGACACCGCGGCCGCGCCGGCGGTGTCCGACAGCCAGCAGGGCGAGTCGGCCCGGCTGGCCGCCGCGGACGACCCGGACGCTCTCGCCGACGGCGACGCCGACGAGGAGAACGGCGAGGGCGGCACGGGCCGGCGCCGTTCCCGCCGGGGCGGCGCCCGCCGACGGACCCGCCCCTGACCCCCTGACCGCCGGGTCTGACCGGCACGGTGTTTGACGAGGTCCCTTCCCTGGCAAAGTGACAGGGGAGGGACCTCGCCGGTCCGGCCACCCGGTCCGCGATCGGCCACTCCCGGGCAGGAGAAGAAGATGCGTCGTCTGCTCGCCGTCACCGTGCTGGTCGCCGCGCTCTCCGCCGGGGCGGGTTGCGCCACCGACCGGTCCGGCGGTGAGGGGCCCGGCACGACCGGGGGTTCCGGCTCGGCCGCCGGGACCGGGGGCACCCCGACCGGCACGCCGGTGGGCGGTGGCGCGTCGGGCGACAACACCGAGCAGGTGTGCGCCGCGGCACAGCAGGCCGGCACCACCGCGCTCCAGACGTACGTGGCGGAGGTGGGTCAGATGATCGCCGCGTCGGGTGTCGGGGACAGCGCCACCGCCGAGGCCGCCCGCAAGCGGGCCGAGGCCGCGCTGACCGGCTGGCGGGCCGCGCTGCGGGAGCAGTCGGCCCGAGCCGCCGACCCGCAGCTCAAGACGCTCCTCACCGACATCGGCACCGAGGTCGCCGCGCTCGGCGCCGACGTGGAGTCGATCGACGAGACCGAGCTGGACCGGCTCCAGCAGCGCCTCGACCAGCTCTGCGCGGGCTGACCAGGGCGGGCCGGTTTGGGGTCCGGGCCGGCCATGGCGTACTCTTGCCTGCGGCGCACTTTTGGTGTGCCGAGTTCCCGTGTGCCCGCGCTGCCGTGCACTGCTACCCGGCGAGCCGCCGCGGGGACGACCGCCAGCAGCCTCAACGACAGGGAGTCCGCCTCCGATGTACGCGATCGTCAAGACCGGCGGCAAGCAGTACAAGGTCGCCGAGGGCGACGTGATCGAGGTCGAGAAGCTCACCGGTGCTCCCGGTGACGCGGTGAAGCTCACCGCGGTGCTCCTCGTCGACGGTGACGACCTGGTGACCGACGCGGCGAAGCTTGCCGAGGTCGCGGTGTCCGGCGAGATCGCCGCGCACACCAAGGGCCCGAAGATCAAGATCCACAAGTTCAAGAACAAGACCGGCTACCACAAGCGCCAGGGTCACCGCCAGCCGCTGACCCAGGTCAAGGTGACCGGCATCTCCAGCGGGAAGTAGGTCGTCCTCCAATGGCTCACAAAAAGGGTGCGTCCAGCTCGCGTAACGGTCGTGACTCCGCGGCCCAGCGACTCGGCGTGAAGCGCTTCGGTGGTCAGGTTGTCAGCGCCGGTGAGATCCTCATCCGGCAGCGCGGCACCAAGTTCCACCCCGGTGACCTGGTCGGCCGTGGCGGCGACGACACGCTGTTCGCGCTGTCCGCCGGTGCGGTCCTGTTCGGCACCAAGCGCGGTCGCAAGACCGTCAGCATCGTTCCGCAGCAGTAGCTCTCAGGCGTTGCGGGCCGCGGACCTCCGGGTCCCGGCCCGCTTCGCTTTTTTCGCAGTGCGGGGTCGAACCTCGCTGGAAGGATTGACGCCGTGGCGACGTTCGTTGACCGGGTCGTTCTGCATCTGCAGGCCGGCGATGGCGGGCACGGTTGTGTCTCGATCCACCGCGAGAAGTTCAAGCCCTTCGGTGGGCCGGACGGCGGCAACGGCGGACACGGCGGCAGCGTGTCCCTGGTGGTCGACCCGCAGGTGACCACGCTGCTCGACTTCCACTTCCGCCCGCACGTCAAGGCCGACAACGGCAAGGGTGGCGCGGGGTCGAACCGGGACGGGGCCAACGGCCACGACCTGGTGCTCAAGGTGCCCAACGGCACGGTGGTGCAGACCCTCGACGGCACTGTGCTGGCCGACATGGTCGGCGCCGGCACCACCTTCGAGGTGGCCCGTGGCGGGCGCGGCGGGCGGGGCAACGCCTCGCTGGCCAACGCCAAGCGCAAGGCTCCCGGCTTCGCCGAGCTGGGTGAGCCCGGCGACCACCTGGACGTGGTGCTGGAGCTCAAGAGCGTCGCCGATGTGGGCCTGGTGGGCTTCCCGTCGGCCGGCAAGTCGTCGCTGATCTCGGTGATCTCCGCCGCGAAGCCGAAGATCGCCGACTACCCGTTCACCACCCTGGTGCCGAACCTCGGCGTGGTCCGGGTGGACAACCACACCTTCACCGTCGCCGACGTGCCGGGCCTGATCCCCGGCGCGGCCACCGGCAAGGGCCTGGGTCTGGAGTTCCTGCGGCACATCGAGCGGTGCGCCGTGCTGGTGCACGTCATCGACTCGGCGACGCTGGAGCCCGGCCGCGACCCGGTCGCCGACATCGAGACCATCGAGGCGGAGCTGAACGAGTACGGCGGGTTGGCCGACCGGCCGCGACTGGTGGCCGTGAACAAGGTCGACGTGCCGGACGGCCGCGACCTCGCCGAGATCGTGCGTCCCGACCTGGAGGAGCGCGGCTACCGCGTGTTCGAGGTCTCCGCGGCCACCCGGGAAGGGCTCAAGGAGCTCACCTACGCGATGGCCGACCTGGTCGACGCGCAGCGCAAGGCGGCGCCCCCGGCCGAGCCGACCCGGATCGTGATCCGCCCGACGGCCGTGGACGACGAGGGCTTCACCATCGAGGCCGAGACCGACGGCTCGTTCACCGTCCGGGGTGTCCGACCGGAGCGGTGGGTCAAGCAGACCAACTTCGACAACGACGAGGCGGTCGGCTACCTGGCCGACCGGCTGGCCCGGCTCGGGGTCGAGGACAAGCTGGCCAAGGCCGGCGCGCAGCCCGGTGACCTGGTCCGGATCGGTGAGCGCGAGTTCGACTGGCAGCCGACGCTCTTCGCCGGCGTGGACTTCGTGCCCGGCAACCGGGGCACCGACGTGCGGCTGGAGGCGAGGTCGAATCGGGCGCGTGCGGCGGAGCGGCTCGCCGCCCGCAAGGCCCGTCGGGTGCGCTCGGGGGACGAGCTGGGCGCCGACGCGTCGGACGACCTCGTCGACATCGACGACGAGGACGACGCCGAATAGCCCGGTGCGCTCCGTGATCGGGTTGATTGCCGGAAACCTCCGCGAAATCCATCCCGCCTAACGTGGGGTGATGCTGATCGAAGCTCGGCCCGCCATCGATCCGGAGATCGCCGCCCTGGTCATCGCCCAGCAGCGTGAGCTGCGCGAGGCCGACGGCGGGTTGGACGGGCAGGTCACCGTCACCCACGACGACATCCGTTACCTGGCCGTGGTGGTGAACGGCCGGGCGGTCGCCTGCGGTGGTCTCCAGTCGATCGACTCCGCCACCGGCGAGGTCAAGCGGATGTACGTCCGGCCGGCGTACCGGGGTCGGGGCATCGCCCGCCAGTTGCTGGCCGCGCTGGAGGAGCTGGCGTTCCGGCAGGGGCACTCGGTGGTCTGCCTGGAGACCGGCACCTACCTGCCGGCCGCCATCGGGCTGTACACCTCGTGCGGCTACGACCGGATCCCGGTGTACGGCGAGTACGTGCACAACCCGTACAGCGTCTGTTTCGCCAAGCGGCTGCCGGTCGCGGCCTGACGGCCCGGGCCGCCGCGCCCGCTGGCGGCGGCGCTCAGGCGCCGGTGCTGGCGTGCGCGACGGTGACCGGCTTCGACTCCGGAGAGGCGTGCTGGCGCAGGACGATGCTCAGCACGATCAGGGCGCCGACGGCGAGGAACTCGCTCTGCCAGTTCTGCATGGACTGGAACCAGAAGTCGCTGGTGCCGAGGAAGTCCCAGACCCCGATGGGCGGTGCCCCGCTCTGCAACGCCTGCTCCTGGTTGTACGCGGCGGTGCCGCCGAGCAGGTGGCCGACGAACGAGCCGAGGAAGATCAGCAGGAGCGCGATGGAGAGGCTGTTGCGGTAGACGGCCAGCGGCAGACCGCCGACGCGTACCGGCCAGGGCGACTGCGGGGTGGCCTTGCGCGCGTCGTCCTCCGGCCGGTCGGTCTGGTCCACCGGCTTCGACTCGGCCGACCCCCGCTGCACCAGGTGCGCGGTGAGCAGCACGTACCCGCCCATCTGGAGGAACTCCGACTCCCAATTCTCGAAGACCGCCTCCACGAAGTGCCCACTGGTCAGGTAGGCCGGCCAGCTCAGCGGCGCCGCGCCGAACTCGGTCAGCTCCTCGTTGTGGGTCTGCCAGCCGAAGACGCTCTGCAACACCAGGAAGACCAGGAACGCGCCGAGCATGGCGACGGTCAGTGCGTTGTCACGCAGCCAACGGGGCATGTCACACCTCTTTCGCGAATCACCCCGGGGATACCCCTGCCGGGATGATCGCCAAACCGCTGGAGAGCCGGTTCAGGGCCGGTCGATCGGCGTGTCGAGGCGTCCGCCGGTGCCAGCCTGGTTGGAGAGCAGCAGCCCGAGGGCCAGCATGCCGAAGCCGAGCGCGAGGTGCAGCCAGTTGTCGGCGGAGTTGATCGGCAGGATGTTCGCCCCGCCGTCCTCGTTGATGGCCTCGACCGCCAGGCCGTACAGCCAGAGCGCGAGGTAGATCGCGCCGCCGCCGGCCAGGAAGAGCCGGGCGCCGCCGACGCTGCGGGTCATCGCCAGGCCGACCAGCCCGAACAGCAGGTGTACGGCGTTGTGCAGGATCGAGATCTGGAACAGCCCGAGCAGCAGGGCCTCCGAGTGGTGCCCGGCGAACCGCAGGTCGCCGTAGTCGGTGGTGATGCCGGGGATGAAGCCGAGGATGCCGATCAGCAGGAAGACCCCGGCCACGATCAGCGCGGCCTGCTGGACCCGGGGTCGGTGGCCGGCCGGTCGGCCCCCTCGCGCGTCTCGTGCCATCGCTGCCCCCTCCGTGGATCTGCCGGCCCCGCGAACCTCACTGTCCGCAGCGGCGACGTGACGCAGCCCGACGATCCTCCATTTTGAAGTCGATCCGACGGGCCGCGCAGAGAAATGCACGAAGAGGTATGGAAGGCCGAACGCAGGGTAGGTGAATGGTCAGCGGCCGCGGCAACGCGGCCGCATCCCCCCAGCACAACCGCGACGACTTTCCGAGCGGAAGGGAAATCATGTCTTACGATCTTTCACCTACGTCTTCCACGTACGGGCAGGAGTCGACCAACGGCGGAGGCGTCCGCGAGCAGGCCCGCCAGGTCGGGTCGGAGGCCGCGCACGCCGGCGGCGCGGTCGCGCAGACTGCCAAGGAGCAGGGCACCGAGGTCGGCCGTGAGGCGGCCCGGCAGGCCCGCAACCTGTACGGCGAGGCCCGCACCCAGCTCGCCAGCCAGACCGGTGAGCAGCAGCGTCGGGCCGCCGGTGGGCTGCGTTCGCTGGCTGACGAGATGCGCTCGATGGCCGAGCAGGGTGGCCAGGCCGGCCCGGTGAGCGAGCTCGCCCGCCAGGCCGCCGACCGGGTGCACGGCGTGGCCGGCTGGCTCGAGGAGCGCGAGCCCGGCGACCTGATCACCGAGGTACGCGACTACGCGCGGCGCAACCCGGGCACCTTCCTGGTCGGTGCGGCGGTGCTCGGTGTGCTGGCCGGCCGCCTGACCCGCAGCATCTCCGCCGCCGGCGACGACTCCGGCAACGGTTCGGCGAGCTACCGCGGCGCCGGGGCGTACGACCCGGAGCAGACCGCGGTGATCCCGACGCCCGCGCCCGCGCCCCGCGCGACGCCGGACGCCGCGCCGCCGGCTGGCTACCTCGACCCGACCCCGGGCACGTACGCCGACCCGACCCCCGGCGCCTACGGCGAGCCGACCGGCACCGGTCAGCCGCTGCCGCCGGTGAGCCAGACCGACCCGCTGCCCGGCGTCCCGTCCAGCGGCACCACCCGCCCGTGAGCCACCGAGTCATCCGAAGGGAGGCGACGGCATGACCATGCCGACGCAGGGGTCCGGCCTGGACTCCGGTTACCACCCCGACGCGGGTGCCCCGCACACGGCGGCGGAGGTGAAGGGCAGCTCGCTCGGTGAGCTGATGCGCCAGGTCACCAGTGACCTGTCGACGCTGATGCGCCAGGAGGTCGAGCTGGCCAAGGCGGAGATCCGCCAGGAGGGCAAGAAGGCCGGAAAGGCCGCCGGGCTCTTCGGCGGCGCCGGCTTCGGCGGCTACATGGTGGCGCTCTTCGTGTCCATCGCCCTGTGGCAGTTCCTGGACAACGTCATGGACTCCGGCCTGGCCGCGCTGATCGTGGCCGTGATCTGGGCCGTGGTCGCCGGTGTCCTCTACTCCATGGCCAAGAAGAACGCCCAGCACGTACGCGGGCTCAAGCAGACCAACGACAGCGTGCAGCGGATCCCCGACGCGCTCAAGCCTCACCCGGAGGGAGTCACCCGATGAGCACCGATCCCGACCAGATCCGCCGGGAGATCGAAGCCACCCGCAACAACCTGAGCTCCGACGTGGACGCGCTGGCGTACAAGGTCAGCCCCAGCCGGATCGTCGACGACCGTAAGCAGCGGGCCCGTTCCGCGCTGCAGAATGTGAGGGACAAGGTCATGGGAACCGCGTCTGACCTCGGCCACGGCACCGGCCACGCCGCCCACTCGGTGGGCGACCGCGCCTCGTCGGCGGCCTCCAGCGTCAGCGACGCCGCGCACTCGGCGGCCTCCACCGTCAGCGACGCCGCCCACAGCGCGCCCCGGGTGATCCGGCAGAAGTCCGAGGGCAACCCGCTGGCCGCCGGCCTGATCGCGTTCGGCGTCGGCTGGCTCGCCTCGTCGCTGATCCCGGCCACCCGCCGGGAGCAGCAGGCCGCGACCCAGCTCAAGGAGAAGGCCAGCGAGCACAGCGGGGCGGTGAAGGAGAAGCTGAGCGAGGTGGCGAGCGAGCTCAAGGAGGAGCTGCGCGAGCCGGCCCAGCACGCCGCCGAGTCGGTGAAGTCCACCGCCCAGGGCGCCGTGGACGCCGTCAAGGACGACACGAAGTCGGCCGCGCAGGACGTCAAAGACCAGACCCAGCAGTCCCGCCAGCAGGTCAGCCCCTGACCCGACCCCGTACCGCCCCCGACAGCTCGCGGCCACCTCGGTGTCCGCGAGCTGTCGCGTTTGTCAGCGGGGCCGCAGCGTGCGGGTCGGGTGGGCGGCCCGGCGGAGGCGGGTGTCGCCGTAGCGGACTCCGCCGAGCAGCAACCGCTGACCGACCGCGAGCCAGCCGCACACGCCCCGTTCCAGCAGCCAGAGGGGGGCCGCCAGCGCGGTGCTCGGCGGGAAGACCCGGTCACCTCCGGCGCGGCGGCGGCCCAGCTCGGCCAGGGCGACGGTGCCGGCCGCCGCGCCGAGCAGCAGCCTGGGCCGGCGGGCCGCGACCGCCGTCGCCAGCGCCGGCAGGACCGCGAGTGAGGTCAGCAGGCGTGCCGGCTGGGCCAGATCGTCGTACGCCTGGCGGACCCGTTGGCCGCGGAAGTGCGCGGCGTCCGGCGGCAGCCTGCGTACGTAGAGCCAGGCCGGCGCGGCCTCGGTGCCGCCGTACGCCCGCACGGTGCGGATCAGCTCCAGGTTCTCGAAGAGCACGTCCGGGTCGTACCCGCCCATGCCGAGGAAGGTGCTGCGGCGCACCGCCAGGGTGCCCGGGTAGTCCGCCCCGAGCGCCCGGTTGAGCAGCGTCCGGCCGGTGTCCCACCAGGCGTGCCAGGGCAGCGGGGAGAAGTAGTTCTGCGGCCGGACCAGATCCACCCTGCCGAGCAGCCGGTGCACCGCGCGCAGCCCGGCCTCGTCGTACCGGACGTCGTCGTCGGCGATCACCACGTGCTCGTGGCCGGCCGCGCGGACGCCGGTGAGCACCCCGATCACCTTGCCGTTCAGCCCGCGCACGGTGGGGTCGGGCGGGACGTGCCGGTGGACCAGCCCGCGCCACGCCGCGGCGTGGCGGGCGAAGACGTCCGGTTCCGAGCCGTCGACCACGGTCACCTCGACGTGGCCACCCAGCCAGCGCAGGTAGTCGGTCAGCTCGGCCAGGTCGGTGTCGACGGTCCAGCGCAGCGGCAGCACGTACGCCATCGGCAGTGGGGGTGGCGCCGTACCCTCCCGGCCGTGGTTGGGGTCATCCCCGGCGCGCGGGGCCTCACCGAGGTGCGGATCGTCGGATCCGCCGGCCCGGCGGGTCGGCGCGCTCACGCCAACACCGGCCGGCGGGCGTGCCGGCCGTACTCAATGGTGTGGAAGAGCAACGGTGCCTCCCGGACAGGCGGTGGTCGGCCGCCGGGCGGTCGGCCGCCCGCAGCACGTGCCCGCGATCCGGCCGGTCAAACCGGTACGCCGTTTCGACGGACCGAGTCCGGGTAGCGCTGCCGGTATGGGCTGTCCGTCCCCGGACGCCCGGGTGGAGGAGACGAGATGACCAGCAACGGAACGAGGTGGGCGCTGCTCGGCGTCGCCGCGGCGAGCGCGGTCGGCGTCGGCCGGGTGGTGGCCCGCCGTCGGCGCCGGCACCAACCCGAGCGGCAGGACGGCTGGTACGTGGTGCGCCGCGGGGTGACCGTGGACCGGCCCCGGGACGCGGTGATCGGATTCTGGACCGACCGGGAGCGGCTGGACCGGGCGCTGGCCGAGTGGGCCACCCTGGAACAGCTCGACGACCGACGCTGGCAGTGCGTGAGCCGCGATCCGGGCGGTGGTGACAGCGGATGGCGGGCGGAGATCACTGTCGACGGGCCGGGCACCTTGCGCTGGCGGGTCGAGGACGGCCCGGTGCCGCAGGAGGGGCGGGCCGAGTTGACCGAAGCCCCGCAGGGCCGGGGCACGGAGATCCGTGCCGAGCTGCGCTACCGCTCCGGTCGACTGCGCCGGGTGGTCGGCCTGGCCGGCGGCCACGAACCGGATCTGGCCCTGCGAGACGCGCTGCGCCGGGTGAAGTCGCTGATCGAGTGCGGCCAGGTGATCGACACCCGGCGGGACCCGTCCGGCCGGAGCCCGGCCCAGGAGAAGGCGACCGACCGGATGCGGGAGAAGCTGACGACGGGAGGACGGGCGTGAGGGCGCTCTGCTGGGAAGGCGTCGGCAAGCTGGCCGTCCGGGACGTGCCGGAGCCCCGGATCCGCGCCGAGGGGGACATCCTCGTCCGGGTCCGCGCCAGCAGCGTCTGCGGCTCCGACCTCCATCTGATCAACGGGTACCTGCCGGCGATGCGGGAGGGCGACATCCTCGGCCACGAGTTCACGGGCGAGGTGGTGGAGACCGGGCCCGGCGTACGGCGGCACCAGGTCGGGGACCGGGTGGTGGTCGGTTCGGTGGTCGCCTGCGGTGGTTGCTGGTACTGCCGGACCGAGCAGTACTCGCTCTGCGACAACTCCAACCCGCAGCCGGTGTTCACGGAGAAGCTCTGGGGGCACTCGCCGGCGGGCATCCTGGGGTACTCGCACGCCGCCGGCGGGTACGCGGGCTCGCACGCCGAGTACATCCGGGTGCCGTTCGGCGACGTCGGTGCGTTCGGCGTACCCGACGGGGTGCCGGACGACTCGGTGGTCTTCGCCTCCGACGCGATGCCCACCGGCTGGATGGCCGCGGACTTCTGCGGACTGACCGGCGGCGAGGTGGTCGCCGTCTGGGGCGCCGGTGGGGTCGGTCAGATGGCGGCCCGGTCCGCGCAACTCCTCGGTGCCGAGCGGGTCATCATGATCGACCGTTTTCCGGACCGGCTGGCCACGGCGGCCGACCGGGTCGGCGTCGAGACGATCAACTACGCGGAGACCGACGTGCTGGAGGCGCTGCGGGAGTTGACCGCCGGGCGCGGACCGGACGCCTGCATCGAGGCGGTGGGCATGGAGTCGCACGACGTCGGGCCGACCTACGCGTACGACCGGGTGAAGCAGTCGGCGCGGTTGCAGACGGACCGGCCCACGTCGGTCCGTCAGGCGATCATGGCCTGTCGCAAGGGCGGCACGGTGAGCATCGTCGGCGTCTACGCCGGTCTGATCGACAAGTTCCCGCTCGGCGCGGCGATGAACAAGGCCCTGGTGCTGCGGATGGGGCAGATGCACGCGCAGCGTTACATCCCGATGCTGCTCGACCGGATCGCCGCCGGTGAGATCGACCCGGGCTACCTGGCCACCCATCCGCTCCCCCTGGAGCAGGGCGCGCGCGGCTACGAGCTGTTCGAGAAGAAGCAGGACGGCTGCCTCCGCAGCGTCCTGCACCCCTGACCGCCGGCTGGACCGCACCCCGCCCCGCCGATCACCAGCACGATCGGCGGGGTGGCGGGTCAGGCGGTGCGGCGGATGTTGGTGAGGGTGAGGCCGGTCGGGGGTAGTGCCGGCATCCGGCGCAGGTCCAGGGCCAGGTCCTGGGGCGGCACCTCGTAGCGCATGGCGCTGGTCAGGTTGGTGACCGCCCGCTTCATCAGGTCGATGGTGATCCACTCGCCGGCGCAGCGGTGTCCGGTCCAGTGGTCGCCGCCGCCCTGCGGGATCAGTTGGAACGGGTCCACGGTACGGCCGGCGAACCGCTCGGGGCGGAACAGCTCCGGCTCGGGCCAGAGCGCGGGGTGATGGTTGGTGCCGTACAGGTCGAGGAGCACCCGTCGCCCTCGCGGGAAGTGATGGCCCTGCCAGTCGAACGAGCGCCGGACCTGGGCCGCGGCCGTCGGGAAGAACGGGTAGTACCGGCGTACCTCCTGGACGAACTGCTCGGTGGCCTCGTCGTCGTCGCGGACCCGTTGCCGCCAGGCGGGATGGTCGTGCAGGGCGAGCGCGGCGAAGACGATGAACCGGTCCACGGCGACCGTCGGACGCAGCACGTTGAGCAGCTCCACCGCGGCGATCCGGCGGGGGAGCAGCCTGCCCCGCGCGTCGCGGTGCTCGGCAATCACCTTCAGCGCGCTGCCGGCGGGAGGCGGGGAGATCCCGGTCCGCGCCCGGTCGACGATGCCGGCGATCCAGCGTTCGGCCCGCCGTCGGGCGAGCAGGCCCCGCCAGTGCCGGGGGCCGACCAGCGCCGGAGCTTCGATCATGGCGTGCAGCTCGACGGTACGGCGGTCGACCTGTGACTCGGCCAGCGGCACTCCGGCCCAGGCGCAGACGACCCGGGTCAGCAGCCGACCCAGCTCGTCGTAGAGCGTCACCGGCGCGGCGGCCTCCCAGGCCGGAATCCGGGCCCGCCACTCGTCGTCGAAGAGCTGCCCGAGCTGCCGGATGGCGACCGGTGTCATGATCGACATGAGCATGGCCTTGCGATCCCGGTGCTCCGACCCGTCCAGCCCCTGTACGCCGCCCCGGCCGGTCAGTGTCCGCTGCACCCGCAGCGGCATCGCCGCGCGCCGCTGGAAGCGCTCGGCGTCGTAGAACAGCGTCGCCGCCGGCCGGCCGCGCAGGCAGATGGTCGGGGCCAGCAGGATCCGGGTCTGGAAGATGTCGCTGCCGTACCGGTCGCAGCGCTCCCCGATGAACCGGTAGCCGGCGCGGAGGAACGCGAGCGTGCTGTCCGGGCTGCGGTCGGCCGGCATGGTCGCCATCGGGTCTCCTCACGTGCGGATGGGGCCGGTCTGCTCGGCCGGGTGCGTCTACCCAGGTCGGGGCTCCTGAATCGCGGCACCGGCATCGGTCGTGCGCCGGCCGGCGGGCGCGGCGCGGCCCGTCCACCGGATCGGCGTCCGCTGGCCCCTCCCACCGGCGCGGGAACCTGGTTGAGTTCCGGGTGAGTGGTCGGCGGCGACGAGGGCCGGGGCGGCTGGGGCCGATGGTGCGGCCGGGGCGCGACAAGGAATCACGGGGAGGGCGGATGCGGGACAACAGATCGCCGCACTGGCGGCAGCGTCGGGCGGTCGGCGGCCTCGGTGCGGGTCGGAGTCGCGACCCGGGGGCGCTGATCGGGCCGCCCCGGCGGCCCACCCGGCCGCACCGGTTCTTCACGGTGCACCTGGGCTTCACGGCGGCCGGCATGGCCGACGCCCGCGAGCTGGCGGTGACGTACGCGGAGGCGCTGAGCCTGCTCCGCCCGGAGCTGGCGCTCGGCGCGGCGGCCCTGTCGCCGGCCGATGCCTGGCACCGGGCCGAGCGGCTGTTTTGCGGAGCGGTCGGCCCGGACGGCGAGCGCTGCGTCGACGTGGCCGAGCATCCGGGCTTCCACCACGCCCCGGGCCCCGGCGGCCTCGGCTGGGGCGACGGTGACGCCGATGGTTGAGCGGTTGCCCACGGCCCGCCCCGCGTCGGCGAGGTGGAGGTGTCGCGGGCATCGGGACACCCTCACCTCGCCGAGCCGGTGCCGGCACGCTGCCGGCCGGCGTCGTCAGTCCAGGTCGAACTCGCCGTCCTGCGCGCCGGCGACGAACGCGTCCCACTCGGCCTGGGTGAAGACCAGCACCGCCCCCTCCGGCTCGGCGGAGTTGCGCATCCCGATCAGGTCGTCGACGAACGCGACCTCGACGGCGCTGTCGGAGGTGTCCCCGTCGGCCCGCTGCCAGACCGCCCGTGAGAGGTCGAAGTCGCCCTTGGGGTGCTGCGCCATGGTTCTTTCCTCCAGTGCCGAGGGTCGTGTGGTGACCGCGTGCGGATCCCCATCGGGCAGGATAAGCGGATGCCGAGCCTGACCCGTGTAGAGGCGACCGCGCGTGGCGCGGCGATTACTGTCGAGTCCTATCAGGTGGACCTCGACCTGACCGGCGGCGGCGAGCTGTTCCGCTCCCGCGTCGAGATCCGGTTCCGGGCGACCCCCGGCACCGCGACCTTCGCCGAGGTCAAGCCCGCCACCCTCCTGGCGGTACGCCTCAACGACCGCGACGTCGACCCCGGCGTCCTGACCGACAACCGGCTCCCGCTGACCGACCTGGGCGCGGAGAACACCCTGGTCGTCGAGGCGCAGATGACGTATTCCAACACCGGGGAGGGCATGCACCGGTTCGTCGACCCGGCCGACGGCGAGACCTACCTCTACGCGGTGACCTTCCTCGACAACGTGCAGCGCCTCTTCGCCGCCTTCGACCAGCCCGACCTGAAGGCCACGTTCACCCTGGCGGTCACCGCCCCACCGGAGTGGACGGTCGCCAGCAACGCCGACGTGGCCGCCAACCCGGCGCCCGGGCGGTGGGAGTTCGCCCCCACCGAGCCGCTGTCCACCTACTTCTTCTCGCTGATCGCCGGGCCGTACCACGTGCGGCGGGCCGAGCACGACGGCGTGCCGCTGGGCATCTACTGCCGCCGGTCGCTCGCCGAGCACCTGGACGCCGACGCCGAGGAGATCTTCACCATCACCCGGCAGTGCCTGGACCGGTTCCACCAGCTCTTCACCGAGCGCTACCCGTTCGGCAAGTACGACCAGGCGTTCGTGCCGGAGTTCAACGCCGGCGCGATGGAGAACCCGGGCATCGTCACCTTCCGCGACGACTACGTGTTCCGCTCGGCGGTCACCGACACCCAGCGGGAGCTGCGGGCCACCACCATCGCCCACGAGATGGCGCACATGTGGTTCGGTGACCTGGTCACCATGCGCTGGTGGGACGACCTGTGGCTGAACGAGTCCTTCGCGGAATACCTGGGCACCCGGGTCACCGCCGAAGCGACCCGCTTCGACCAGGCGTGGACCACCTTCGCCATGCGCCGCAAGGCCTGGGGGTACGCCGCCGACCAGCGCCCCTCCACCCACCCGGTCGCCCCGGAGGAGGTGGCCGACACCGACGAGGGCCTGCTCAACTTCGACGGCATCTCGTACGCCAAGGGCGCCAGCGTGCTGCGGCAGCTGGTCGCGTGGCTCGGTGACGAAGCGTTCCTCGCCGGCCTGAACGCGCACTTCGCCGCGCACCGATTCGGCAACGCCACCCTCGCCGACCTGCTGGCCAGCCTCTCCGCCGCCAGCGGCCGGGACCTGTCCGGCTGGGCCGAGCTGTGGCTGCGGCGGGCGCAGGTCAACACGTTGCGCGCCGAGGTCGCCGTCGACGTCGACGGCCGCTACACCGAGGTGGCCGTGGTGCAGACCGCGCCCGAGTCGCACCCGGTGCTGCGCCCGCACCGGATCGGCGTGGGCCGCTACTCGGCGGACGGCACCGTCGAGCGCGACGAGGTGGATCTCGACCCGGCCGCCGACCGCGGGCGGACCGTGCTCGACGGGTTGACCGGCGCTGCGGCGGCCCGGCTGCTGCTGCCCAACGACGGCGACCTCACCTTCGCCAAGGTGCGCCTCGATTCGGCGTCGGCGGACGCCGTGCCGCTGGTGCTGCCCGGGCTGACCGACCCGCTGGCGCGGGCGGTGCTGTGGAGCGAGGCGCTGGACGCGGCGACCGACGGCGAGCGGCCCGTGAGCGGCCTGGTCGAGCTGATGGTCGCGGCGCTGCCGGCCGAGACCGAGGTGATCATCGCGGAGGACGTGCTCACCCTCAGCCGGTCCCTGGTCGACCGTTACCTCGACCCGCTGACCCGGTCCGCGGCGCTGGTCCGGGTCGCCGGGGCCTGCCGCCAGTTGCTCGACGGCGCGCCAGCGGGGGAGTCGTTGCAGCTCGCCGGCGCGCGGGGCTGGATCGCCGCGACCACCGACGCGGATCTGCTCACCGGCTGGCTCGCCGGCCGCGACGTGCCGACCGGCCTGAAGGTCGACGCCGAGCTGCGCTGGGCGGTGCTGCGCCGGCTGGTGGTGCTGGGCGCGGCCGGCGAGGCGGAGATCGCCGTCGAGGCGGCCGCCGACCCCAGCTCCACGGGCGCGGAACGGGCCGCCCGCTGCCGGGCCGCCCTGCCCGACCCGGTCGCGAAGCAGGCGGCGTGGGAGATCATCGTGGGGGACACCGAGCTGTCCAGTCGGCTGCTGGAGGCGACCGCCGAGGGGTTCTGGCAGCCCGAGCAGGCCGAGCTGACGGCGGCGTACGTCGAGCGGTACTTCGCGGACATGCCGGCGGCCGCGCGTCGCCGTACTCCCTGGACCGCCGACCGGGTGGCCGCTCTGGCGTTCCCCCGCTACGCCGTGGCGCAGCCGACCCGGGAGGCGGCCGCGGCGCTGCTGGCCCGCGACGACCTGACCCCCGGCCTGCGTCGGGTGGTCACCGACGCCGACGACGACCTGCGCCGCGCGCTGGTCGCCCGGACGGCGGTAGCCGCCGCGGCGGCCTGAGACCGGCAGGCGCGGGGTGGCTGGCGGGCCACCCCGCGCCTGGGCTCAGCGCAGCGCCGGTTCCGTCGTGACCGGGGCGTCCCAGTCGATGACGTAGCGCTGCTCGCCGGCGACCGTCTTCTCCGGGTCCATCGCGGTGCGCACCAGCAGCGGCATCAGCAGCGGCATCAGCGTCCGGGCGACCGGCCCCGGCGCCTTGGCGTGGTTGATCCGCGCCGCTCGGGCGGCGACCTTCTCCACCCTGGCGCGGCGCAGCCGCTCGAACGCGGTGAACGCCGAGGCCACGTCCGGCAGGTCACGCAGGCAGCGGGCGAGTTGCACCGCGCTCTCGATCGCCAGTGACGCGCCCTGACCGGAGCTGTTCGACGGGGCGTGCGCCGCATCGCCGAGCAGCACCATCCGCCCCCGGTGCCAGTGCGGCACGGGCGGCATGATCTGCAACGAGCCGACGACCTGGAGTTCGTCGGCGCTGCTGGTCACCATCAGCTCCCGGCCCGGATCGTCGTCGCCGTAGGTGGTGCGCAGCGTGTCCAGCCACCGCGCCGCCGACACCGCGCGGGCTTCGACCAGGCTCAATGGCCGCTGGTGCGGCAGGTTGGCGCCCCAGCGGGTGCCACCGCCGGGCTCCGGCCAGTACAGGTAGTAGCCGTGTCGCCCGAACGCGAAGGTCATCGTGCCCGGCTCGGCGTCCACCTCGTGCCGGGCCACCGCCTCGAAGCCGAGCAGCCCGGTGAACCGAGGGCCGGGTGCGGCCGGGTCGATGAGACCGCGGACGGTCGAGCGGATGCCGTCGGCGCCGACCAGGATGTCGGCGGTGGCGGTGCTGCCGTCCTCGAAGCGGGCGGTCACGCCACTGTCGGTCTGCTCGGCGGCGACCAACCGCCTGCCGTACGCGAACGGGACGCCCTCGGCGACCGCCCGGTCGTGCAGCACCCGGTGCAGCTCGGCCCGGTGCACCACCCGCAGTGGCGGCACCCCGGCCAGCGTGGGCAGGTCGATGCGGCGGCGGCCGACGGCCATCACGGTGCGCTCGATCGGGGTCGCGATGGCTGTCACCGCCTCGTCCGCGCCAACCGTGCGCAGGGCGGCCACGCCGTTGGGCGCGAGCGCGAGGGTGCCGCCGATGCCGCCGGCCCCACTGGCGCTTTCGGGGTACGCCTCGTGGACGGTGGCGGTGATGCCGGCGCGGCGCAGCGCGAGCGCCGTCACCGGACCGGCGATGCCGCCGCCGATGACGATCGCGGTTCGTACCGTGGTCATGCTCTCTCCCTGGGTGTCGTCGGTGCGTGCGCGTGCGACCGACCTGGGAGGGAGCGCGGTTATCCTCGTGGTTGCCGCTTCGGGCCGGGCGCCTTCCCAGGTGTCGGTTCGAGGTAAGGGCTCCGGCGGGGTGTTGGCGCACCCCGCCGGAGCCGTCCGTCAGTCGGGGGTGTCAGGGGCCGGGGTGCTGGTCCTCTCCGCCAGCTCGGTCAGCTCCGCCGGCATCTCGCCGGTCTCGTGGAAGGCCCGCCAGGTGTCCAGACCCGGGTAGCCGCCCGAGGTCAGCTCGGCGAGCAGGGCCCGCAGCCAGGCCGCTTCGGCGGTCCGCATGGCCAGGTCGTACTCCGACTCCACCAGGAACAGCCGCGGGATCTCCCGCAGGTGCGCGTCGAGGGTGTCCCGGTCCTGGCGGATCGCGTCGTCGAGCAGGTCGAGCCGCTGCCGCAGCAGGGCGGTGGCCTCGTCGGGATGCAGCGCGGCGAGCACGGACAGGCCGGCCCGGAAGCGGGGATGTTCCGGCATCGGGGTGGAGACCAGCTCGCGGGCCCAGTCGACCAGCTCCGCCCGACCCACGTCGGTGATCCGGTAGACGGTGCGTTCCGGGCGCCGGCCGTCGCGCACGCTCTCCACGGCCTCGATCATGTCGTGTTTGTCCATGTTGCGGATCACCGTGTAGAACGATCCCCACTTGAACTCCATGTCCTGGTCCTTGCCCCAGGCGCGCAGTGCGGTGGCGATCTCGTACGGGTGCATCGGCCGCTGGACCAGGGCGGACAGCACGGCCAGCGCCAGCAGGTTGCCGACCTTGCGCCGCTTCGGCACGACACGCTCCCATCCTCGTCAGCGATTACTCGTACACGAGTATAAGCGCGTGTGTCGTCGTGCCGCGACCCTTTGCTGCGACCCTCGCTGCGACCCCTGGTCGCGACTTTGTGCCGTGACCGCGTGCCGTGACCGCGTGCCGTGACCGCGTGCCGTGACCGCGTGCCGTGACCGCGTGCCGTGACCGCGTGCCGTGACCGCGTGCCGTGACCGCGTGCCGTGACCGCGTGCCGTGACCGCGTGCCGGGCCTGCTGCCCTGCCCGGGGCTGCCTGTCGTTCGAGGGTGATACCTGTGAGTCATAAATATGACTCACAGGTATCACCCTCGACAGGGTGCTGCCCGGAGGCCGACGCCGTCCCGCTCAGGAGCAGGGCCGACTGGTCGCCGCCGTCACCCGTCGACGGGCCGAAACGGTGGGCCGCGACGCCCGGCCTACGATCACGGGGTGGAGGAAGATATCCGGCGGATCGGGATCATGGGTGGCACCTTCGACCCGATCCACCACGGGCACCTCGTCGCGGCCAGCGAGGTGGCCGACCGCTTCGGCCTGGACGAGGTGGTCTTCGTCCCCACCGGGCAGCCGTGGCAGAAGGCGGACGAGCCGGTCAGCCCCGCCGAGGACCGGTACCTGATGACCGTCATCGCCACCGCCTCCAACCCCCGGTTCCAGGTCAGCCGGGTCGACATCGACCGGAGTGGGCCGACCTACACCGTCGACACGCTGCGCGACCTCCACGCCGAGTACGGCCCCAAGGTGCAGCTGTTCTTCATCACCGGCGCGGACGCGCTGCAACGCATCCTGTCGTGGAAGGACCTGGACGAGATCTTCGAGCTGGCCCACTTCATCGGGGTGACCCGGCCCGGCTTCCAGCTCACCGACAAGCACCTGCCCGCCGACACCGTCAGCCTGATCCAGGTGCCGGCGATGTCCATCTCGTCGACCGACTGCCGCGCGCGGGTGGCCCGGGGCGAGCCGGTCTGGTACCTGGTGCCCGATGGTGTGGTGCAGTACATCGCCAAACGGCACCTGTATCAGCGCTGACCACGCCCGGTTCACCCCCATTCATGCGGCTAATCGACCAGAACTGACAAGTCGGGGCGCCGCCGGGTATGAGACGCTTGGAGGATCGCACGGTTGATCGAAGGAGAACGGTGACAGTTTCCGAACGCGCTCACGAGCTGGCGATCGCCGCCGCCCAGGCCGCCGCCGACAAGAAGGCGCAGGACATCACCATCATCGACGTCGGCGACCAGCTCGCCATCACCGACGCGTTCCTGCTCGCCGCCGCCCCCAACGAGCGTCAGGTGCTGGCCATCGTCGACGCCATCGAGGAGCGCCTGCTGGAGCTGCCGGAGAAGGCCAAGCCGGTGCGGCGCGAGGGTGAGCGCGGCGGCCGCTGGGTGCTGCTCGACTACGTCGACATCGTGGTGCACGTCCAGCACACCGAGGAGCGCGAGTTCTACGCGCTCGACCGGCTCTGGAAGGACTGCCCCACGATCCCGTTCGTCGACCGCGACCTGGTCGAGGCCGACGCCAGCGGGTCCGCCACGGCCGAATGACCCGGCTGATCATCTGGCGGCACGGCAACACCGACTGGAACGCCGCCAACCGCGTCCAGGGGCAGACCGACGTACCTCTCAACGAGCTGGGCCGCGACCAGGCCCGCGACGCCGCGCCGCTGCTCGCGTCGCTGCGTCCCGACGCGATCGTGTCCAGCGACCTGAGCCGCGCCGCGGAGACCGCCGCCGCGCTGGCCGCGCTGACCGGCCTGCCGGTCCGCACCGACGCCCGGCTGCGCGAGCGGCACTTCGGGCAGTGGCAGGGCCTGCACCTGACCGAGGTCGCCGAGCGCTTCCCCGCCGAGTACGCCCGCTGGCGGTCCGGCGACCCGGCCCCCGGCGCGGACCTTGAGCCCCTGCCCGACCTGGGCCAGCGGGTCGCCGCCGCGTTGCAGGAGGCCGCCGACGCGGCACCCGGCGGCACCGTGGTGATCGCCACCCACGGTGGCGGCTCCCGGCAGGGCGTCGGTCACCTGCTCGGCTGGGATGCCGGCGTGCTGCGCAGCGTCGGTTCGCTGGCCAACTGCCACTGGACCGAGCTGCGGCACGACGACGTCCGGGGCTGGCAGCTGCGGGCGCACAACGTCGGCCTGATCGCCGTCCCGGCTGTCGCCGACGCGGTCTGAACGCCGTCCCGTTCCGACCGGCCCCCGCTGCCCGGCGCGCTCGCGCCTCGGCGTTCAGCGCCCCGATCGGCTAGCGTGCCGGGCATGCCCGTCGCGGTTGTCACCGACTCCACCGCCTACCTTCCCCCCGACCTGGTGCAGGCGCACCGGCTGACCGTCGTGCCGTTGACCGTCGTGCTCAACGGCGCGGAGGGGCTGGAGGGGGTGGAGACCCAGCCGGCCGACGCCACCCTGGCACTGAGCGGCCGGCGGGTCACGGCCAGCACCTCCCGGCCGGCGCCCGAGCAGTTCGCCCAGACGTACCGTCAGCTCCTCGACGCCGGCGCCGACGGTGTCGTCTCGGTGCACCTCTCCGCCGGCCTGTCCGGCACGGTCGAGGCGGCCCGGCTCGCCGCCGCCGACCTGGACGGCCGGGTCGAGGTCGTCGACAGCCGCTCGGCCGGCATGGGGCTCGGCTTCCCGGCCATCGCGGCCGCCACGGCCGCCGAGGCCGGTGCCGACCTGTCCGGCGTACGCGACGCGGCGCTCGCCGCCGTCGCCCGGACCACCGTCTGGTTCTACGTCGACACGCTGGAGTTCCTCCGCCGTGGTGGCCGGATCAACGCCGCCGAGGCGTTGCTCGGCACGGCCCTGTCGGTCAAGCCGATCATGCACATGCCGGACGGCTCGATCGTGCTGCGGGAGAAGGTGCGCACCGCCAGCCGGGGCGTGGCCCGGCTGGTCGACCTGGCCGTCGAGGCGGCCGGCGACGACGAGGTGGACCTCGGGGTGCACCACCTGGCCGCGCCGCAGCGGGCCGAGGCGTTGCTCGCCGCGCTCACCGAGCGACTCGGCGACCGGCTGCACGACACGTACGTCTCCGAGGCCGGCGCCGTGGTCGCCGCACACGCCGGCCCGGGGCTGGCCTGCGTCGTCGTCCACCGCAGGCCGGGCGGCTGAGCCCGGTGTCCACGTCGTGCGTGGTGACCGGCGGCGGCCGTGGCGTCGGCCGGGCCGTGGTGCAACGACTCGTGGCGTCCGGTGCCACCGTCGTCGTCGTGGAGCGGGACGCCGACGCGGTGGACTGGCTCGCCGGGCATCCGGCCGCCGACCGGCTGGTCGCGGTCATCGGCGACGCCGGCGACGAGCAGGTGGCCGAGCGCGCCGCCGAGCTGGCCCAGCGCTCCGGGCCGCTGACCGGCTGGGTGAACAACGCCGCCGTGTTCCGGGACGCCGCGCTGCACTCGGCGTCGGCCGACGCGGTGCTCGACCTGATCGGCCAGAACCTCCGCCCCGCCGTGGTGGGCGCCGCCGTGGCCGTCCGCCGGTTCCTGGCCGCCGGCGCGGGTGGCGCCATCGTGAACGTCTCGTCGCACCAGGCCTGCCGGCCGGTGTCGGGCGCGCTGCCGTACTCGACGGCGAAGGCCGCCGTGGAGGGGCTGACCCGGGCGCTGGCCGTCGAGTACGGGCGGCACGGCATCCGGGCCAACGCGGTCGCGCTCGGCTCGATCGCCACCGAGCGGCACGGCGACTTCCTCGCCGACCAGGAGCCCACCCAGGCCGAGTGGATCGACGCCGAGCTGACCCGGCTGCACCCGGTGGGCCGGATCGGGACGGTCGACGAGGTGGCGGAGGCGGTCGCGTACCTGCTGTCGCCGGCGGCCAGCTTCATCAACGGGGTCACCCTGCCGGTGGACGGGGGGCGGGCCGTGCTCGGCCTCGACCCGGAGGCCCGCTGACCTCGGTCGGCTCACGTGCGGGTCGTTCTCGCGTCAGCGGACACGAGCCCAGTCGACGAAGCGGTCCGTGAGGTTGGCGGGCGGGTTGCTCGGGTCCAGCGCGGCGAGATCGCGGGCGGCTTCCTGCTGAAGGGACGCCAGGTGGATCAGCAGGGCCGGACGGTCATCGCGGTACTCGCCGAGGAGACGCAGCTTCGCCGCCGAGCAGGGCCAGGCAATCCCGCAGGTACGGCAGCGCCACGAGGGCCTGATCACGGGGTGTTCCGAGCGGGTGATCATCCGCCCACCTTCATCGGCGCCCGACGGACCGGCCGGCGGCGTTCGCGGACGACCGCGGACGCCTGCACCCACTGCGCATTCCGGGGCAGGAAGTAGAGGGTCCGCCGGTCCACCGCCATGCCGTCCGGCCCGAGCTGGTACGCGTCGATCCACAGCCAGCCGTCGTACGTGATCCAGTCCAGCACTTGGATGACCCGCGCCGTGACGGGCCGGACGAACTGCGGGCTCGCCGCACGGGTCAGGAGCAGGACGTCGCCGGCCTGAACCTTGCGCGCGGTCCTCGCGACCGCTGGCGGTGGGTTCACGGGCTTCGGCGGTGGCTCGTCGTTCGGCACGGTCTTCCCCTGAAGGCTGGTGGGAGGGGCCGCCCCGGTGAGTGCTCGCCCGTGGGAGCGGCCCCGCTACGAACGCGTCCGCCGGGATCGGGTTCCCTGCCGGCCGCGCCGTCTACAAAGCACCTTGCCAAGGGTTGCGGGTCGAACACACTGCGTAGCAGTATCTCCTGTGGACGTGCAGAACGTTCCATGGAGGATTTGGATGAACCACGCAGTCATCGAGGCGATGTCGGCAGCGGGCGAGACAGCGGACAGCCTCGCAGCTCAGATAGGCGTCGACCCGAAGACGGCCGCCAAGTGGGCGAATCCCGGACGTATTCCGCAGACTCGTCACCGATCGAAGGTCGCGGGGATCCTAGGCCGTGAAGAGTCGGACCTCTGGCCCGATCTGTTCAAGCGGCGAGAGCCAGCCTGGTTTCGGCCCTGGGCCGACATCGAACGCGAGGCTGTCGCGTTGCGGTGGTACGAGTCCGCCGTGTTACCCGGTCTCCTTCAGACCGAGGCATACGCGCGAGCCGTGTTGAGTAGCGGGCACTGGACCACCGACGATATCCAGGGGCACGTCGAGACACGCCTTCGCCGTCAGGCTGCCGTGTTCGAACGGCCTCGTCCGCCGCTCACCGTCTTCGTCATCGATGAGGCCGCGTTACGACGCGGGAAACCCGACATCATGACCGAGCAGATCGATCACCTGATGGCGCTCGCCGAGCGTCCCGCCGTCATGATTCACGTGGTCCCGCTGACGGCTGGTTTCCACCCCGGCCAGGCAGGACCCTTCGTCATCGCCAGCACACCGGCAGGCGAGGATGTCGGCTACCTCGACGACCAGGCATCGGGGCGCATCAGTAACGACGTTGCTCCCTTGTGGGCTGTGTGGGATACCGTGAGGTCGGTAGCGCTACCGCGAGACCTGACCGTCGATCTGATGAGAGCGCGAGCATGGATGACCTGACCAGCGCCCACTGGCGCACCAGCACCCGCAGCAGCTCGAACGGTGGGGCGTGCGTCGAGGTCGCCGACAACCTTCCCGGCGTCGTTCTCGTCCGCGACACGAAGGACCGCGACGGCGGAACGTTGACCTTCGAGCCGGCTGCCTGGCAGAGCTTCGTGAACCTGGCCAAGGGCATCGGCACCGTCAGCTGACCACAGACAAGCAGGAGCCCGGCCACCCGTGATGGGTGCGCCGGGCTCAACTGTTTCGAGCGCTGGGTTTACTGCCGGGGCCGGCCAGGGTGCACGCAACCAGATACCCCGTGCACCCCGGCCGAACCGGATGGCGTCTGGTCTTCACTCCGCAAGGTGGGTGCGGAGGCTCCGCGTCAGGGTAGGGATCATCACCGCCGCAGGGACGAGGTGCAGCCCGAGGAGGGCGGTGACGGTGCCGGTGTCTCCCCCGGAGAGGAGGGGCGGGACCAGCGAGATCGCGGTCAGCGACACTGCCGTCCAGACGAATCGTTCGGCGGGGCGAGCGCTCCAGCGAAGAAGAGCGACGGCAATGAGGATGCCCACGACCGAGAAGAAGCCGGTCACCACGGCGAACCCGGCCAACGGGATCGTCTCGCCACCATCGGGGATCTCGAAATCGACGCCAACGGCCCGGGCGAGCGCGGCGGCGAGGGTGGTGGCCACCATCGCTGCGAGCGTGGCGAGGAAGCCGGTGACCGCGAGCCCGCGGAGTCGGTGGGTGTGGCTGGTCCGGCCCGACGCCGGGCTCGCCACGACCCCGCTGTCATTCATGCTGTCCATGTCGTTCCTCCATCGATCGGCAACTGGCGTACGGGATGTGTTGACTGGCGCGCGACGCGGGGTGACGATGCGCACCCTCGCCGTGCGACGGCCGGGGTTCCGCAGGGCGCGGACGCCGGTGCCGCGCAACCAGAACCCGGCGTCGCGGCCGAGGACCGGCCCGGGCTCGCCGTCGCGCAGCTCCAGCTGCACCCGCCCGCGGGTGACGACGCCGAACGCGTCGCGCCACTCGGCCGCGACCACCGCGACACGCCCGCCGCCGCGCAGCGTGAGCGTCGGCACCGGGACTACTCCGTGCCGTACGCCGGCAGGCGCTCCGGCAGCCCGAGCCGCGGGAACTGGTCGTTGTGGAAGATGGTGATCTCGGTGATGGCGCCGCCGGTGATACGCAGTACGTCGATGGTCAGCGGCAGGTACGCCTGCTCCTGCTCGCGCCAGAGGTAGAAGGCGATGGCGGGCTGGCGGTTCACGGAGGTGGGGACGGTGCGCAGGCGCCCCAGGTCCTCGAAGCCGCCTTCGGTCCAGTCCTGCACCACCGCGTCGCGGCCGATGTGCAGGCCCGGGGTGGGCGGCATCGAGCAGCGGACGTCGTCCCGCAGCATCGTGGCGAGTGTGTCGATGTCCGTGGCCACGCTGGCGTCGGTGAAGCGGCGCACCAGGTCGCGGGTCCCGGCGTCCTCCTCGCCGCCGGTCCAGTCCTGCCGCTCGGCGGGCAGGTGCTCCCGCATGCCTGCGCGGGCACGCTGCAACGCGCTGTTCACCGAGTTGACGGAGTCTCCGAGCAACTCTGCGACGTCCTTCGCGGGCCAGCCGAGCACGTCCCGCAGGATCAGCACGGCCCGCGGGCGCGGCGCGAGGTGCTGGACCGCGACCAGGTACGCCAGCTCGATCGTCTCCCGCGCGACGGCGACGGTCTCCGGCTCGTCCGCGTCGCCCGCGGGCAGCTCGTCGAGCAGCCGGTCCGGGTACGGCTGTAGCCACAGCACCTCGCCGCCGGTCGCGGGCTCCGGGCGACGCTTGGCGAGCAGGTCGAGGCAGGCGTTGGTGGCGATCCGGTACAGCCAGGCCCGGAACGTCGACCGCCCCGCGAAGGTCTCCCGCCGCCGCCAGGCACGCAGGAACGTCTCCTGCACGGTGTCCTCGGCGTCCTCGAACGACCCGAGCATCCGGTAGCAGTGCACGTGCAGTTCCCGCCGGTGCCGCTGCGCCAGCCCCGAGAACGCCGGCTCGTCGACCTCGCCCAGACCGCTCACGCCCAGCTCCTCCAGCCGCATGTCCGCACTCATCACGTCATCCTTCCGCCTCGTCGTGTCCCGTCGTACGTGTGACGGGTCCGGGCGCGACAACTCATCACCGCGGCCTGCCGGCATGGCCTGGTGGCGGTGCCGGCCAACCTGCCGGGGATGCCAGCCATCGCCTCGGTCAACCGAGCTGGGAAGCTGCCGGCGCCATAGCAGATCCGGACTTGATCAGGGCGTTGTCCACAGTGGGTTCGGCTATCCACAGGGCGAGGCCACCGCACCCCGCCGCGCCGCCCGTCGCCATAGCGTCGCGCCGTGTCGCACGACGAGGAGACAGAGGTACGCCAGCGCCTGCGCCGGCTGACGGCCGCGCCGGTTGGCGCGCCGCCACCCCCGGCCGAGGCGCCACCCGTGGGCGTACCTCCTGGCGCGCCGCTGCCGAGGGCTGAGGCGCTGCTCGCGGGCGTACCTCCGATCGGCGCGCCGCCGCCGGGGGCTGAGGCGCCGCTCGCGGGCGTACCTCTGGTCGACGCGTTGCCGCCTCGGGCCGGGGTGCCGCTCGCGGAGCCGGAGGTGGACGTGCTCCCGGGGTCGGA
>NZ_RCVI01000170.1:0-29147 GCF_003667455.1 Micromonospora sp. CV4
GGGGGGCGGCGGCCCGGGAGACCGGAACGGGGATCAACGCGCCGGGCCCACGGGCCAGGTCGGTGCGGGGCACCCGGGACAGCCCGGCGTCCACCACCACCCGCACGCCCGGCACGGTCAGGCTGGTCTCGGCCAGCGCGGTGGCCAGCACCACCCGGCGTCGCTCGGCCGGGCGCAGGGCCGCGTCCTGCTCGCTGCCGCCCTGCCGGCCGTGCAGCGGCAGCAGCGCGACGGCGTCGCGCAGGTCGGCCAGCCGGCCGGTGACCGCCGCGATCTCGCCGGCCCCGGGCAGAAAGACCAGCACGTCGCCGTCGCGCTCGCGCAGCGCCCGCCGCACGGTGGCCGCCACGTGGTCGAGCAGGGCCCGGTCCACCGGCCCGCCACCGGGTGGGGCGATCGGCCGTGCTGGTGGCGACCAGATCCGCTGTACCGGGTGCAGCGCCGACTCGGCCCGGACGACCGGAGCCGGATCGGGTCCGCCGAGCAGCGCGGCGAACCGGTCCGTGTCCGGGGTGGCGGACATCGCCAGCAGCCACAGGTCCGGCCGGAGGGTGGCCCGTGCCTCCACCGCGAAGGCCAACGCGAGGTCGGCGTCGAGTTGCCGCTCGTGGCACTCGTCGAGCAGCACCGCGCCCGTGCCGGGCAGCTCCGGGTCGTGATGCAACCGGCGGACCAGCAGGCCGGTGGTGACCACCTCCACCCGGGTGGCCCGGCTGACCTGGCGCTCGCCGCGTACCGCGTAGCCGACCCGGTCGCCCACCCGCTCGCCGAGCAGCTCGGCCATCCGCCGGGCGGCGGCGCGCGCGGCCACCCGGCGGGGTTGGGCGATCACCACCCGGCCGGTGACCCGGTCGGCCACGGCCAACGGCGCCAGGGTCGTCTTACCGGTGCCCGGCGGGGCCACCAGGACACCGGCGCCGGCCACGTCGAGCGCCGCGACCAGCGCCGGCAGCACCGGGCGCACCGGCAGGTCCAGGGTTACGTCGGAGAGCACGGCCCAGTCTCGCACCGGCCCCGGGGCCTCAGCTGCGGCGGACCTCGCCGACGCCGTGCAGGAACGTGCGCCAGGCCGAGGCGTCGAAGGCGAGCACCGGGCCGGACCGGTCCTTGCTGTCCCGCACGGCGACCTGACCGTCGACTGTCGCGACCTCCACGCAGTTGCCGTTGCCACTGCTGCGCGTGCTCGTCCGCCAGTCCGCCCGGGTCGGGTCGTACGCCGTCATCCGCGGTGCCTCTCGTCTGCGTCGGCGTGCCGCGGACGCGGTCACGCAAAGTTACGAGAAGCCTGCTCAAGACGGGTCAACGACGCCGCCGGATCGAGCGCCATCCGGCACAGCTCCTCGTGCAGAAGGCTATACCCGAGCACCTGGTCGGCATCTTCCAGCGCCAGTCCCATCGTGAGGTTATCCAGGTAAACCACGGACGCGTCGGCGGCGTCGGGGAAGTTGAGGATGACGTACGGGGTGCTCATCGCGGGATGCCCACCGGCCGCGAATGGAAGTACCTGGATTGTCACGTTGGGTAGTTGCGCGATCCGACTCATGTGGACCAGCTGTTCGGCCATCACGCCGTTGCCGCCCACCGGGCGCAGGAGCACCGCCTCGTTGAGCACCACCGAAAACCGGACCGGGTCGTCGCGGCGCAGCACCTCCTGGCGGTGCAGCCGCGCCGCCACCTTGCGCTCCACGCCGTCCTCGCCCGCGGTGCGCCGGTACATCTCCCGGGCGTACGCCTCGGTCTGCAACAGCCCCGGCACGGACTCGGCCTCGTACGTGCGCAGCGCCACGGCCTCGGCCTCCAGCCCGACGTAGAACTCGAACCACTCGGGCAGCACGTCGCTGTAGTTCTGCCACCAACCCCGCTGCTGCGCGCTCCGGGCGATCTCGATCAGCGCCTCGGCGTCCGCCCCGGTCACCTGGTAGAGGGCCAGCGCAGCCCGCACGTCGCGCGGCTTGATGCCGATCTGCGCGGTCTCGATCCGGGACAGGTTGCTCTTGGACATGTCGAGCTGACGGGCCGCCACATCGAGGGTCATGCCCGCACGCTCCCGGAGCTGGCGCAGCTCCCGGGCGATGCGGCGACGGCGGACGGTCGGGCTGCCGGCGGGTGGGATGGCGGGGGTGGCGGTCACCGTCCGAGTCTGTCACGACAAGATCCGCAGGTCGGGCCTGCACGGAGTGCAACTTTCAAATCTGGGAGTTGCATTGCGGTAGCTGTCGGTGCATCCTTTGCCGGTCGCGATCACTGTGGACACATAGGTGCGGGAGGACCGTTTGCTCATCGCCGACGAGTTCTTCCTGATCGCGCACAACGACAGTCGCGGCAAGGCCAAACTCCACCCGGCCGCGACCGGGCTCGGCCTGGCCGGCGGGCTGCTCGGCGAACTGATCCTGTATGGACACATCACCGTCTCCAACGGGCACGTCACCGTCATCGACCGACGCCCGCCGGGCGACGCGCTGGCGCACACCGTGCTCGACCAGTTGATCGGCGAGTCCCAGCACCAGGCGGTCCGCACCTGGCTGAGCTTCCTGGCGCAGAGCGCCACGACCTCGGTGGGGGAGCGGCTGGCCCGGGCCGGCATGCTGCGCCGCCAGGAGAGCCGCCGGCTGCTGCGCACCTCGGTCAGCTACGTGCCGATCGACCTCAACGCGGTGGCCTGGCCGGCCACCCGGCTGCGGGCCCTGCTGGACCGGCCCGACCCGCCGAGCGTGCCGGACGCCCTGCTGCTCGGCCTGGTGGTGGCCGCCGGGCTGACCCGCGAGGTGCTGTGGAGCGCCGGCCCCCGCGCCCACCACCGGCTGAACGTCCTCATCCCCGCGCTGCCGGCGCCGCTGAAGGAACTCGTCGGACACACCGAGGCCGCGGTCGGCGCCGCGGTGCTCCGCGGCGTCCCATGACCCCCCGGTAACCCCACCCTCCCCTCGACAAATCGGAGTAGTCGTATGCCCCCGACATCGACAGTCGACCGACCCAGCAACGTCTCCGAAGCCCTTGCCCGAGGCCGCCTCGGCGTCCCCTCGGTGATCTTCTTCGTGCTCTCCGCCGCCGCGCCGCTGACCGTGGTGGCCGGTGTCGTCACCACCGGCTACGGCGTCATCGGGGTGACCGGCATCCCGCTGGCCTTCCTGGTCGTCGCCGCGGTGCTCGCCCTGTTCTCCGTTGGCTACGTGGCGATGTCCCGCCGGGTGGAGAACGCCGGCGCCTTCTACGCCTACATCTCCCGCGGCCTGGGCCGACCCGCCGGCGTGGGCGCCGCCTGGGTGGCGCTGATCGCGTACAACGCGCTTCAGGTCGGGCTCTACGGCACCATCGGCGTCGCCGCCGAGCCGGTCCTCGACCGGATCTTCGGTGGGCACCCGCACTGGTCGGTCGTCGCCCTGGTGGCGTGGGCCCTGGTGGGCCTGCTCGGTCTGCTTCGCGTGGACATCAACGGCATGGTGCTGGCGGCGCTGCTGGTCGCCGAGATCGTGGTGGTCCTGATCTTCGACCTGGGACAGATCGGCAACCCGGCCGGCGGCGAGGTCAACTTCGCCGGATTCTCGCCGGACAACCTCTTCGTGTCCGGGGTGGGCGCGGTGCTGGTGCTGGCGGTCCTCGGGTTCGTCGGCTTCGAGTCCGCGGTGGTGTTCAGCGAGGAGAGCAAGGACCCCAAGCGCACGGTGCCGCTGGCGACGTACCTCTCGGTGGCGATCATCGCCGGGCTGTACGCGCTCTCCTCCTGGACCATGACGGTCGCCGTCGGGTCGGACCAGATCGTCGCCGCGGCCGGCGAGCAGAGCGTCGGGCTGATCTTCAACCTGGCCGCCGAGCACCTCGGTGACACCGCCGTCACCATCGGCCAGGTGCTCTTCCTGACCTCGGTGCTGGCCGCGATGATCTCCTTCCACAACACCACGGCCCGCTACACGTTCGCGCTGGGCCGGGAGCGGGTGCTGCCGGCCGTGTTCGGGCAGACCTCGCCGCGCAGCGGCGCGCCGCGGGCCGCCTCGCTGGCGCAGAGCGTCCTCGGCCTGCTGGTCATCCTGCTGTACGCGGTCAACGGCTGGGACCCGGTGGTCAAGCTGTTCTTCTGGGTCGGCACCAGCGGCGGGTTCGGCGTGCTGCTGTTGATCGCCACCACCTCGGTGGCCGTGATCGCCTACTTCCTCCGTGCCACTGGCGGCGAGACCCTCTGGCGGCGGATCATCGCGCCCAGCCTCGCCACCCTCGCGCTCTTTGTGATCATCTGGCTGGCGGTGTCGAACTTCGCCAACCTGCTCGGCGTCGCGCCGGACTCCACCCTGCGCTGGGCGCTGCCCGCGGTGTACCCGGTGGCGGCCGCGTTGGGCGTCGGCTGGGCGCTGGTGCTGCGTCGCAGCCGTCCGGACACGTACGCCCGGATCGGCCTCGGCGCGGAGGCCGCCGCGGGCGCCGTGCAGCCGGTGGAGCAGCCGCCGGCGCCGGCCGGTACGGAGGTGCCCCGATGAGCGTGGACATCGACCGACTCGGGCCCGACGACACCGCGCTGGTCGCCGGCCGGATCGCTGAGGCGTTCACCGCGCTGGACGTGACCCGCTGGCTGGTGCCCGACGCCAGCAAGCGGGAGGCCGTGCTGGCCGGAAACTTCGAGATCCTGGTCGGGCACGCGATGCGGCACGGCCTGGTGTACGCCAGCGCGGACCGGGCCGCGGTCGCCGTCTGGTTCCCCTCGGTCGGCGAGCCGGCCCCGCCGCCACCCGACTACGACGCCCGGCTCGCCGCCGCGTGCGGTGAATGGACCCACCGCTTCCAGCATCTCGACGAGTTGTTCGCGGCGAACCATCCACACCCGGACCACCACCATCTGGCCTTCCTGGCGGTCCAGCCGAACCGGCAGGGGCAGGGGCTGGGCACCGCGCTGCTGGAGCACCACCACGCCTGGCTGGACGCCAACGGCATGCCCGGCTACCTGGAGGCGAGCAGCCCGAACAGTCGGGACCTGTACGCGCGGCACGGCTACCAGGTTGGCGAACCGTTCCGGGTGCCCGACGGCACGCCGTTCTGGCCGATGTGGCGCGAGCCCGTTGGCCGCTGACGGCTGCCGACCGTACGCACTGTCACGTTGACGTGACAGTGCGCACAGTTGAGGGCCGGGTCCGCCGACCCGGCCCTCAACCGTGAACCGCCTAGTAGGTGCCGTCGAGCTGGCCGCGCAGCTTGGTGAGCGCGCGGGCGAGCAGTCGGGAGACGTGCATCTGCGAGACGCCGATCTGGTCGGCGATCTGCGACTGCGTCAGGTTGCCGTAGAACCGCAGGGTGAGGATCTTCTGCTCCCGCTCGTCGAGCGTGGCCAGCGCCGGGCCGAGGGCGACCCGCAGCTCAGCCAGCTCGAACTCCGCGTCCTCGCCGCCGAGCATGTCGCCCAGCTCGGTGGCGCGCTCGCCGTCGCCGGTCGGGGTGGACAGCGACACCGCGTTGTACGCGCGGGCGCCTTCCAGGCCCTCCAGCACCTCTTCCTCGGTGAGCTTGAGGTGAGCGGCGATGTCGGCGACCGTCGGCGACCGGCCGAGGGTCTGCAGGAGCGAGCTGTTGGCGTCGGAGATGGACAGCCGCAGCTCCTGGAGCCGGCGGGGCACCCGGATGTCCCACGTGCGGTCGCGGAAGTGCCGCTTCAGCTCACCGATGATCGTGGGGATGGCGTACCCGGCGAAGTCGACGCCGCGGGACGGGTCGAACTTGTCGATGGCCTTGATGAGGCCGACCGCGGCGGTCTGCGCCAGATCGTCGGTGGGCTCGCCCCGCCCGCTGTAGCGGTGGGCGAGGTGGTTGGCCAGCGGCAGCCAGGCCTCGATCGCCCGGTCCCGCAGCGCGGCGCGCGACGGGTGGGTGGTCGGCAGCGCCGCCATGGCGTTGAGCAGATCGGTGGCGCTGTCGGTGAGTGCGCGCGGGTCGAGCTTCGTGCTCTTCGCAGCGGTGCTCGGCTGCTCGCTGATCGTTGGCGCGGTCATTGGTGGTCCTCCCTGCACCTCGTCCGCTGGACAAAAAGACGTGACGCTTTGGTTTAGCTTCGTATGGGCCGTTCGGGACTCACCTTAACCTGATCGTCTCCTCGAAATCTAGCCGAAAGGCTGATGTACTTAAGCCGTTTAAGGCCGCACGAGGTGTAAATCGGGCGGCGGTCCGGACGGTTGTGAGGTCTCTTACTGATTCCCGTGCTCCTGCCCGGCCACCCGACCAACCCACCCCGGCCTGACCGGTCGGCCCACCACTGTCGGCCGGGCGGTCAACACAAAACCCGACATCCGGCCCGAGGTGTCGACTATCCGTCGTTGTCCCGCCGGTGGGACTGCCCGTAGCGTCGCCTTGTACACACCCGGTTCGGAGGCACCGTGCTCGATCCAGCCGCTCCCCAGCTCGTCGTGAACAGCCGCACGCTCTACTTCAGCTGGTTGCCGGCGGATCCGGACGCGGTGGCCGCTCTGGTCCCGGCCGGCCTGCGTCCCCGCTCGGACCGGCAGGTGTTCCTCAACCAGTACATCGTCGACGACGAGACGCAGACCTCGGGCTTCGGCGCCTACTCGCTGACCTACCTCGGCGTCTCGCTGACCGGCGTGGACGCCCCCGGCGGTCTCAGCCCGGGCGGCTGGTGGACCCACTACGTGGCGTCGAGTCACACGGTCCGGGAGTACGCCGCCGCCCGCGGCGCCCCGGTGGTCACCGGCCGCACCAGCATCGAGGTGCGCGGCGACGACCTGGTCTCGATGACCGAGGCCGACGGGGCTCCGCTGATCCGGGCGCGTTGCCGGGTCGGCGAGACGGGCCACGTGATCAGCAGCGGGCACCACCGCTACTTCACCCGCCGCGACGGTCAGCTGCTCAGCGCCGTCTACCCGTTCGTGGCGGAGCCGGTCGCCCCGTTCGAGATCGAGTCGGTCGAGTTCCTGGAGCCCGGCCACCCGATGTACGCGCTACGGCCCGCCAACCCGCTGACCATTCACTTCGGCTACTACTCGCCGCGCTCCTCGTTCGCCTACCCCGGCGGGCTGAGCGTGTACCCGGGCAGCAGCGCCCCGCCGTCGGCGCCGGCCCGACCGGCTCACCAGGTGCCGGCCAACCTGGTCCGCAGCGGTCTGCCGTCCGGGTCGTAGACCAGCCGGTAGACCGGCAACGCCCAGGCGCGGGTGTACCAGGGCAGCCGCTCGGGGCGGTGCGGGCGCAGCCGGCCGGGCGGCCGGGCGCCCACCTGGCCGCCGTCGTACCACTGTTGCAGCGCGTCGGCGGCGGCCGTGACAGCCGCGACGGCGTCCGTGGGGTCGAGCAGGTCGGCGTCGTCCGCGCCGGACGGGTCGCGGTCCAGGTGTTCCCGCCACAGCCGCAGCCGCAACTCCCGGGCGAACACCCGCGCCCCGTCGCCCTGCCCGGCCGGATCGGTGGGCTCCCGCTGGTCGCGCGTGTCGTCGAGCACCGCACAGGACAACTCGCTGTCGTGGGTCCACGAGCGGCGGTTGAAGTTGTCGCTGCCCACGCTGGCCCAGACGTCGTCGACCACGCAGACCTTCGCGTGCACGTAGACCGGGTCGCCCGCGTGGTTCTCCACGTCGAACACGTGCACCCGGTCCGGTGCGGCCCGCTCGCACAGCGACAACGCCTGCTCACGGCCGACCATGTTCGGCGGAAGCGCGAGCCTGCCGTCCACGTCCGGGTGCCGGGGCACCACGGCGATCAGGTGCAGCTCCGGGTTGTCGCGCAGGGCGTGTGCGAACAGGTCCGCCACCTCGCTCGACCAGAGGTACTGGTCCTCCAGGTAGATGAGCCGCCGGGCTCGGCGTACCGCCTTGGTGTAGCCCCGGGCCACCGAGCGCTCGCCGTTCGGCGCGAAGGAGTAGCGCGGTCGGACGGCGGGGTAGGTGCGCAGCACCTGGATCTGGTGCGGCCCGCAGGACGGCGGGTCGGCCGGCTGCTCCGGCAGCGGGTCGGGGCGGAGGTCCGCGCCGCGTAGCCGGTCCCGCAGGTAGGCCATCGGGTTCTCCGAGTCCAGCGGCATCGGGTCGGTCCAGCGCTCGCGGAACACGGTGTCCAGTGCGCCGACCACCGGTCCGCGGACCGCCAGCTGCACGTCGTGCCAGGGCGGCTTGGGCCCGTACCGGGGAGACATCCGCACCGGCTGCGGGTCGCCGCGGTGTGCGGCGTCGTCCCGCCGGCTGTGGCACAGGTCGATCCCGCCGGCGAACGCGATGTCCCGTTCCGGGGCGCTCGGATGCCGAAGCACCACCAGCTTCTGGTGGTGCGAGCCGCCACGACGGACCCGCTGATCGAGCAGCACCTCTCCGCCGGCCGCGGAGATGACCTCGCTGAGGTCGCGGTTCTCCGCCTCGCTGTAGGCCAGCGCGTCGAGGTGGGAGCGCCAGATCAGCCCCTTGACCACCACTTTGCGCTGAGCGGCCTGGGCGAAGAGCTGGGCCACGGTCGGGCCGTCGGGGCGCAGCCGCTCGTCCGGATCACCCCGCCAGTCGGTGAAGAAGAGGTGGTCGCCGGCGGTCAGCGCCTCCACCTCGTCGACCAGCCGGTCGAAGTACGCCGCACCGTGAATCAACGGCTCGGCCAGGTTTCCGCTGGTCCAGACGGGTAACCCAGAGACCGGGTTGGCCCGTTCCTGCGCGGTGAGGAACCAGTCCTGCAACGGCAACGTCCAGCCCCCCGGAGGTCGACAACGTCCTCACGGTAGGACCCCCGACGCGGGTCCGCACGCCAGGGCCGGCAGACCGACGACCTGGCAGACCGACCGGAACGACGCGACAACAACCGAGGAGGCCACACCATGCCCCGCGAGACGACGAACCCCGTGACCGAGTACCGCGAGCCGGCGGTGGAGAGCGAACGGGGGGCGTTGGTAGCGGTGTTGGTGATGGTGATTCTCGGGGTGGCCGGGATTTTCGCCGTCTCCTGAGGTGGCGCCGGTGCCCTGGGGTACGGGGGGCGCCGGCGCCGATCTCAGCGGTTGACCGTGGTCAGGGCCGGGAGCCCTGGCCACCGGTGTGCGGCAGCCGCTCGCTGGGAATCACGCCGAGCCGACCGGCCTGGTAGTCCTCGAACGCCTGGATCAGCTCGTCCCGGGTGTTCATCACGAATGGGCCGTACTGTGCCACCGGCTCCCGGATCGGCTGGCCGCCCATGATGTAGAGGTCCAGCGCGGGGGTGTTGCTGTCCTGCGTGGTGTCCGCGCTGAAACGCAGCGCGTCACCCGGGCCGTGCACCGCGAGCTGGCCGGTGCGTACCGGCCGCCGGTCGGCGCCGACGGTGCCGCGCCCGCCGAGCACGTACACCAGGGCGTTGAACTCCGGCTGCCAGGGCAGGTCGACCTGCGCGCCCGGCTGCACGGTGACGTGCGTGATGGTGATTGGGGTGAAGGTGGAACCCGGGCCACGGTGCCCGGCCACCTCACCGGCGATGACCCGGATCAGCGCACCACCGTCGGGCGTCGTCAGCAGCGCCGACTCCCGACCCCGGATGTCCTGGTAGCGGGGCGGGTTCATCTTCGCCGAGCGGGGCAGGTTGACCCAGAGCTGGGTGCCGTGGAAGAGCCCGCCGCTCATCACGAGGTGCTCCGGCGGGGCTTCGATGTGCAGCAGGCCGCTGCCGGCCGTCATCCACTGGGTGTCGCCGTCGGTGATGGTGCCGCCGCCGCCGTGCGAGTCCTGGTGGTCGAAGACGCCGTCGATGATGTACGTGACGGTCTCGAAGCCGCGGTGCGGGTGCCAGGGCGTGCCCTTGGGCTCGCCCGGCGCGTAGTCCACCTCACCCATCTGGTCGAGGTGGATGAACGGGTCCAGGTCGGTCGTCGGCACCCCGGCGAAGGCCCGGCGGACCGGGAAGCCCTCGCCCTCGAAGCCGCTCGGCGCGGTGGTCACCGTGCGAACCGGGCGGATCTTGGTGGACTCGTCGAGCCGGGGCAGGCGCGGTAGGACGAGGACGTTCTCAACGGTGATCGCGGGCATCGAGGGCTCCTAGTTCGTGGCGGGGGTGGTCGACGTGGCCCGGGCCGCCCGCAGGCGGTCACCGAGCCGGCCGAAGACCCGGGTGAGGCAGGCGACCTCGGCGTCGTCGAGGTCGTCCATCAGGTGGGTACGCACCGACGCCAGATGGTGCGGCGCGGCTTCCCGCAGAGCGAGCAGCCCGGCGGCGGTGAGGACCGCCTCGCTGCCCCGTCGGTCGTCCGGGCAGGACTCCTTGCTGACCAGGCCGCGGCGTTGCATCGCGGAGATCTGGTACGTCAGGCGGCTGGGGGAGAAGACGAGCCGGCCGGCCAGCTCGCCCATCCGGAGCCGCTGCCCCGGTGTCTCGGAGAGCAGGACCAGCACGTGGTAGTCGGCGAAGCTGAGGTCGCTGTCGGCCCGAAGGTCCTCTTCCAGCTGGGTGTAGAGGCGCTGGCTGGCCTCGATGTAGGCGCGCCAGGCCGCCTCTCGGGTGCTGTCCAGGCTCTCTGTCACGTCCACCACGATAGCACTCGTTAAAAATTTAACTAGTCGTCTTGAGCGTTGTCTGGGTCACGTCCGAGCGGTCGATGGCTCAGGTTCGTGCAGCTTTGAAGGAAGTGGCAGGTCCGTTCCGACGGTGAGAGCGGGACGCGCTGTGCCAGACTCCGCCATCGTGGAACACGTGGAACTCACCGCCGCCGACCTCTTGCTTCGCCCCTGGCGGGACGCGGACGCCCCCGCGGTGCGGGAGGCCCTGCGCGACCCGGCCATCGCCCAGTGGAACCCGCACCGCGGCGGCCCGATCGACGACGAGGCCGCCCTGCTGTGGGTGCGCCACCGGGCCGACTGGTCCGGCGGCGACCACGCCTCGCTGGCCGTGACCGCCGCGGCCGGCGGGGAGTTGCTGGGCTCGGTGTCGCTGTACCACATCCATCATGGCGACGCGTCCATCGGCTACTGGACCGTGCCGGCGGCGCGCGGGCGCGGGGTGGCGGTGCGGGCCGTCGTCCGGCTCACCGAGTGGGCGTTCGCCGACCTCGGGCTGCACCGGGTGGAGCTGTGCCACGCGGTGGCCAACCAGGCGTCCTGCCGGGTCGCCGACCGGGCCGGCTACCTGGCCGAGGGGACGCTGCGCGAGTCGTACCGGTACGGCGACGGCCGCCGCCACGACGAACACCTGCACGCCCGCCTCGCGACCGACCGCTGATCGGAGGCGGTCGGACCCGGCGTCACTCGATGACCTTGCGGAGGAACGCCGTGAGGGTGTTCGTGGTGCGCTCGACCTTCTCGGCCAGGGTGATGGTCTCGTCGATGCGACGTCCGGCCTCCTTCCTGCCTCGCAGGTAGAGCGAGCAGGCCAGGTCGGAGCAGATGTAGGCGCCCACGGAGTTGCCCTGGCGCCCGTCCCGTCCGGCCTTGCGGGCGGTCATCAGTGCGACACCGTCCCCGGTGTGCGTGGTCAGGCAGAGCGAGCACATGCTGCGCCGCACCCGCCCGGTCTGCTGCGGCGCGACCCGCAGCGCCACGCCGACCAGCCCGGTGTCGGACTCGGCGACCAGGTAGGCCCGCTGGGTCGCCGCCGGGTCCCGCCACCCGAGGAAGTCGAGGTCGCTCCACGGTCGTGTCTCAAGGTCGTTCGGTACGGCCAGCCGCTTCGCCTCGCCCTGCGTGCAGTTGACGAAGGACGCGCGGATGGCGCGCTCGGTTATCGCTAGCATAGGTAGTAGCCTAGCTCGCCTAGGCAAACAATTAATGCGACTAGTTTTTGGGGTGTGCGGGATGGCACGAGCGGGGGTGACCGCTGAACGCCTGACCCTGGCGGCGGCCGAGCTGGCCGACGAGATCGGCATGGAGAACGTGACCGTCGCCGCGCTCGCCCGGCGTTTCGGCGTCAAGGACGCGAGCCTGTACTTCCACATCAGGAACGCACAGGACCTGCGGGTCCGGGTGGCGCTGCTGGCGCTCTCCGAGCTCGCCGACCGGGTCGCCGCCGCGCTCGCCGGCCGCGCGGGCAAGGACGCGCTGGTGGCCTTCGCCGACGCGTACCGGGACTACGCGACGCGGCACCCGGGCCGGTACGCCGCGATGCAGATCGACCTCGACCCGGAGACGGCGGCCGCGAGCGCCGGCGTCCGGCACGCGGAGATGACGCGGGCGATCCTGCGCGGCTACCGGCTGTCCGAGCCCGACCAGACCGACGCGGTCCGGATGATGCACAGCACGTTCCACGGCTTCGTGAGCCTGGAGAGGACCGGCGGCTTCCGGCACACCCCCCGTACGACGGACGCCTCCTGGTCCCGAGCCCTGGACGCCCTCGACGCGGTCCTCAGCAACTGGCCGCCCGCCCCGGGCGCCGGGGCGGGAACCGCTCGGTGACGCACGGCGACCGCCTAGGCTCGACGGCGTGGATGATCTGGAGCTGGCCGACTGGCGGGAGCGGGTAGCCCGGCTGTACCTGTCCGACGTCGACCTGACCGGTTTTCGCACCGGCCGCGATCAGCTCTTCGCCACCCACCCGCAGAGCCCCATCCCGCCAGCGGAGCGGCCCGGCTTCACCGGAGTGCGCTACTTCCCGCCCAACCCGGCCGCCGTGGTCGAAGCGCCCCTCACCCCGGCCAGCGGTGAGCTGCGGATCGACACCGGCGGCCCGGACGGGGTGGTCGCGTACCGGCGGGTCGCGGTGGCCGAGACGTCGTGGGGGCCACTGACCCTGTGGTGGATCGAGGCGTACGGGGGCGGGCTGTTCGTGCCACTGCGCGACGGCACCTGCGGGCAGGAGACCTACGGCGGCGGCCGGTACCTCACCGACACCGTGAAGGGCACCTTCGGCCGGGGCGTCGAGCTGCTGCCCGGCGACCGGGTCCGGCTGGACGCCAACTATCTCTACAACCCGAGCTGCGCGTACGACGACCGCTGGGCGTGCCCGCTTGCGCCGCCGGAGAACCGGGTCGACGTGCCGCTGCGGGCCGGCGAGCTGGCGTACCACGACTGAGCGGCTGCCCCGGCGTGTCGCCGGGACGGCCGGTCAGACCCTGCTCAGCGGGACGGCCTGTCGAGAACCCTTGCTCAGCCCGCGGTCGTGGCCGAGCCGGACATCTGCATCCGACCCAGCAACTGCCGGGCCTGGTCGGCGAGCTGCGCGTCGACGATCACCGCGTACTGGCCGGCGCGTAGCGAGCTGGCCGACGTGAAGTCGCGCTGCCCGCCGGTCATCGCGTGCGCGACCGCGCCGAACACGGCGCCCCAGATCGCCCCGATGACCAGCCCGACCACGATCACCGCCAGCCAGTTGCCGACCGTGAAGATGCCGAACAGCAGGCCGATGAAGAGCCCGAACCAGGCGCCGGTGCCGGCGCCGAGCAGCGCGGCGCGTCCGGTGGTCATCCGCCCGAGCACCGTCTCCACCAAAGTGAGGTTGGTGCCGACGATCGCGCTGTGCTCCACCGGGAAGCGGTTGTCGGCGAGATAGTCGACCACGCGCTGCGCGGACGGATAGTCCGGATACGAGCCGATCGTCACGGTGGGCGGGCCGGTCTCCGGCCCGTGGCCGTTCCCGGACGGCGCCGACGGGCGGCCGGCCGGACCGGCCGGCAGCAGATCGCCACCCTGTGCGCCGGGCCGCCAGGCGGCGGCCGGACCCGAAGCTGACGTCATGAGCATCCTCCCTCGTCAACCGTCCGGGTTCCCGCCCGCGCCGTCCGGTAACGCCGGCAACGACGGTGGATGCCGTGCCGACCGGCGGGCATGCGCCCGGACGCCCCGGGTAGGTAACCGGGTGCAGAGCGGACAGATCAGCGAGCACGGCTTCCTCGCCGACGGCCGCAGCGCGGCGCTGGTGGACCGCTCCGGCTCGGTGAACTGGTGGTGCCCGGGCCGGTTCGACGCGCCGTCGGTGTTCGGGCGGCTCCTCGACGAGGGCGCCGGCCACTGGTCGATCCGACCGGAGGGTGAGTTCAGCGTCGATCGCTGCTACCTCGACGACACCCTGGTGCTGCGAACCGTCTTCCGGACCGCGCGGGGCGAGGTGGAACTGACCGACGCGCTCGCCTTCGAGCCGGGGGCGCGCGGCCACGACATCGGGCTGCGCTCGCCGCAGGTGCTGGTCCGCAGCGTGCGGAGCCTCTCCGGCGAGGTCCCCATGCGGGTGCACTACCGGCCCCGCTTCGAGTACGGCCGGACCACCGCGTTCCTCGTCGAGCGCGACGGCATGCTGGAGGCCATCGCCGGGGCCGCGCGGCTCACGCTGCGGGGAAGCGTGCGGCTGTGCTGTGGCGAGGGCGAGGCCACCGCGACCTTCACCGCCCGCGCTGGATCGGTCCACAACTTCACCCTCGGGTACGCGCCGACCTACGACGCGCCGCCGCCGGAGGTGCCCGACGCCGACCGCACGATCGCCGACACGGTGGCCGGGTGGCGATCCTGGACCGAGGCGCACCCCTACCAGGGGTGCTACCCGGAGCAGGTGCGGCGTAGCGCGCTGGTCGTGCAGGGCATGACGTACCGGCCGAGCGGGGCGGTGGTGGCCGCGGCGACCACCTCACTGCCGGAGAGGCTCGGCGGGACCCGCAACTACGACTACCGCTACGTGTGGGTGCGCGACTTCAGCCTCACCCTGCGGGCCCTGTGGCGATCGGCGTGTTTCGACGAGGTGCAGCGGCAGTTCGCCTGGGTGAGTCGGGCGATGGGCCGGATCGGCGACGAGCCGGTGCCGATCATGTACGGGGTGCAGGGGGAGCGGGACCTCACCGAGCACCGCCTGGACCAGCTCGCCGGGTACCGCGAGAGCCCGCCGGTGCTCATCGGCAACGACGCGTGGCGGCAGCGGCAGACCGACATCTTCGGCGAGGCGCTGGACGCCGCCTGGCTGATGCGCGACAAGATGGACCCGATGGATCCGGAGGTGCGCCACGTGCTGCGGGTGCTCGCCGACCAGGCCGTCGTGGACTGGCGGCGACCCGACGCGGGCATGTGGGAGGAGCGCGGGGTCGAGCACCATCACGTGTCCTCGAAGGTGCAGTGCTGGGTCGCACTGGACCGGGCGGTCCGCTTCGGCGACACGCTCGGTGGACCCCGGGACGTGGAACGCTGGGCGGCCGCCCGCGACGAGGTGCGCGCCACGGTGCTGGATCGGGGCTGGAGCGACCGGCTCGGGGCGTACACCGGGAGTTTGGATTCCGACGACCTGGACGCCTCGGTGCTGCTGATGCCGCTGGTGGGTTTCCTGCGGGCCGACGACCCGCGGATGCGCTCGACGGTCCGCGCGGTGGAGCAGCAGCTGTCCCACGACGGCCTGCTGCGGCGCTGGGACGGTGACCCTGCGGGCTTCGTCATCTGCTCGTTCTGGCTGGTGGGCTGCCTGGCCCTGGGCGGTGAGCGGGACCGGGCGCACGAGTTGTTCCTCAGGCTGGCCGGTCGGGTCAACGACCTCGGCCTGTTCGCCGAGCAGATCGACCCGCTGACCGGCGAGCAGTTGGGCAACTTCCCGCAGGCGTTCTCGCACATCGGCCTGATCAACGCCGCCGGTCAGCTCACCGACGTCGAGCGGGATCCGGCGCTGCGGCATCGCGGCATGCCGCCGCCGAACTTCACCCCGACGCGGTCCTGAGCGGCCTGGGGGACAATGCCGGGATGCGGCTGGTGCTCACGGCGGACACCCACCTACCGAAGCGGGCCCGGGACCTGCCCGGGCCCCTCTGGACGGCTATCGAGGCGGCGGACGTGGTGCTGCACGCCGGCGACTGGGTGGACGAGTCCCTGCTCGACGCGATGACCGCGCGCTCGCGACGGCTGATCGGGGTGTACGGCAACAACGACGGCCGGGCGCTGCGCGCCCGGCTGCCGGAGGTGGCGCGGGTCGACCTCGACGGCCTGCGGGTCGCCGTGGTGCACGAGACCGGTCCCCGGACGGGTCGCGAGCGGCGGTGCGCGGCCCGCTTCCCCGACGTCGACCTGCTGGTCTTCGGGCACTCGCACATCCCCTGGGACACCGAAGCACCCGGCGGCCTGCGCCTGCTCAACCCCGGCTCACCCACCGACCGCCGCTCCCAGCCCCACGCCACCTACCTCACGGCCGAGGTGAGCGCCGGCCACCTGACCCGGGTCGACCTGCATCGGCTGCCCCGCCGCTGACCCCGGGCGTCACTGGCCCCGGCCGGTCTCGGCCTGGAGCTCGTCGATCCGCTTGGACGCCTCGGCCTTGGTCAGGTCGTCCGGTAGCTCCGCGTCCGCCTCCCGGGCGAGAGTGGCCAGGTAGGACTCCTGGGCCGCGGTGGGCGGCTCGTCGCCGGTGACCCACTCGTCCGGGTCCTTGATCGCGCCGCGCGGGTCGGCCTGCTCGTTGGTGCGGTCCGTCATCGTCATCACCCTTTCTTCGAACAGGTGTGCCAGTACCCGGATCTTCGCGGGTTCATGCCTGCTCGGCGTGCCCGACGGCACCTACGATCACCGGGTGAGCGTGGACCGGTCGGGTGTGGTGGTGGTCGGGGCGGGCATCGCCGGAGTGACCTGTGCGGTGGAGCTGGCCGCGGCCGGGGTGCCGGTGCGGGTCCGGGAGCGGGGGCACGTGCGTGGTGGCCGGATGGCCAGCAAACGCTTCGACGGCCGCCCCGCCGACATCGGCGCCGCCTACTTCACCGCCAGCGATCCCGACTTCGCCGCGCTGGTCGAGCAGTGGCGCGCCGCCGGCCTGGTCCGCGAATGGACCGACACCTTCCAGGCGTACGACCGGGACGGGCGCCACGACGTGCCCGGGCCGATGCGCTTCGCCGCGCCGCGCGGGCTGCGTTCACTGGTCGAACAGCTGGCCGGTGCGGTCCCGGTGACCGTCGACCGGTTGGTGCTCAGCGTGGAACCCGGGCCGACCGTGGACGGTGAGCCCTGCGCGGCGATCGCCCTGGCCATGCCGGGCCCGCAGGCCGCCCTGCTGCTCGACCCGGCCCTGGCCGACGCCACCCGGGTCGTGCAGGCGCAGCGCTGGTCGCCGTCGCTGGCCGCGGTGCTGCGCTTCCCGACCCGGCGCTGGCCGGACTTCCGGGGCGCGTTCGTCAACGACCACCCGGTGCTCAGCCTGGTCTGCGACGACGGCGACCGGCGGGGCGACGGCGCGCCGGTGCTGGTCGCGCACACCGTGCCGGAGTTCGCCGCCGGCCACCTCGCCCAGCCCAGCGGAGCCGGCCCGACCATCGAGCAGGCGGTCCGGGACCTCCTGGGGTTGCCCGAGGGGGCTGTCGACGTGCACGTGCACCGCTGGACGTACGCGAAGCCCACCACCGACGCCGGGGGCGGCACCCACCACCTGGACGCCGACGGGATCGGCCTGGCCGGCGACGCGTTCGGCAAGCCCCGGGTGCAGAGCGCCTGGCGCTCCGGTCGGGACCTCGGCCGCGCCCTGGCCGCCCGCCTCGCCTGACGTCGGCCCGCCCTCGTCCGGCCGACGTCCGGGATCGACCGGCGGACCGTAGCTCAGGCGTGCCCGGCGACCCGCTGGGCGGGCACGCCCGGGTCCGCCGGTTCGCCGGTCCGTTCGCCCTTACGGTCCAGCAACTGCATGACGGGGGTCGCCGCGATGCCGTGCACCACCACCGAGACGAGCACCACCAGCGCGACGGTGGCCCAGAGCAGCTCGGCCTGCGGGAAGTCCGCCTTCGTGGTGGCGTACGCCAGGTAGTAGAACGAGCCCACCCCGCGGATGCCGAACAGCGAGATCACCCAGTGCTCGGCCGGCCGGCCCGGAGCGCCCCGCAGTGACAACCAGCCGACCAGCGGCCGGACCAGGAACACCAGCGCCACCCCGACGGCCGCCGCCGGCCAGGTCAGCGGAGCGAGCAGACCGCCGACGATCGCGCCGCCGAGCAGCAGCAACAGCACCAGGGTGAGCAGCCGTTCGATCTGCTCGGCGAAATCGTGCAGCACCGAGTGGAACTCGTGGGTCCGCTCGGCGGCCCGGATCGCGCGGGCGGCCACGAACACCGCCAGGAATCCGTACCCGCCGACCACCTCCACCAGCCCGTACGCCAGGAAGGTGGCGGCCAGCGCCAGGAAACCCTCGGCGTGCCGGGCCAGCCGCAGATGGCTGGGCGCCCGGAAGAACAGCTTGCCGAGCAGCCAGCCGATGAGCAGGCCGCCGCCGACCCCGACACCGACCTTCCAGAGCACGTCGACGGTGAACCAGTCGGCCAGCCAGTCCCGCGGCGCGAGGCTGGTCGAGGCGATGGCGATGGCCGCGTAGACGAACGGGAACGCCAGCCCGTCGTTGAGGCCCGCCTCGGAGGTCAACGCGAAGCGGACCTCGTCCTCGGAGTCCTCCACGTCGGTCGGCTCGCCGACCTGCACGTCGGCGGCGAGCACCGGATCGGTCGGGGCCAGGGCGGCGCCCAGCAGCAGCGCGGCGGCCGGCACGAGCCCGGCCCACCACCAGCCGAGCAGCGCCACCGCCGCGATGCACAGCGGCATCGCGATGACCAGCAGTCGCCACGTGGACGACCACTTCGCCCAGCTCAACGGTCGGTCGATCTTGAGCCCGGCGCCCATCAGGGCGACGATCACCCCGATCTCGGTCAGGTGGGTGGTCAGCTCCGGGTGGGCCAGCGGGTCCGGCGTGGGCAGCCCGACGGGCAGCAGGAAGACCACCATCCCCAGGGCGAGGAAGGCGATCGGCATGGACAGCGGCCGCCGCTCCAGCACCCGAGGCAGGATGCCTGCCAGCAGGGCGCCCAGGCCCACCAGCGCGAACGCCACGTCTACCGGCTCCACCGTGCCACCCTCCCGGCCGCGCCCACGGGTTGCGGGCAGGTGGTCACTGACCATGCCCCGCGAACCGTGCCGGTAAGCCTGCGCGGTACGGCGAAACGGAGGATTCCTCAGTGCGGGCGGGTGACCGGCGATTCGTCCAGCGTGGCCAGCAGCCCGGCCGGGTCGTCGTACACCGCCACCGCGCCGGCGCCGGCCAGCTCGCCCCGGCTGGTGCCACCGCAGGTCAACCCGACGCACGGAATGTCCAGCTTGCCGGCCGCCGCCACGTCCCAGACGGAGTCGCCGACGAAGACCACCCGCTCGGCGGCCAACCCGGACTGATCCAGCGCGGCGACCAGGATGTCCGGGGCCGGCTTGCTCTGCTGGGCGTCCGCCGAGGAGGTGACCGTCTCGATCACGTCGTCGGCGTCGAGCGCGTGGCGCAGTGCGCCGACCTCCTGTTCGGACGCGGAGGTGGCGAGCACCACCCGCAGCCCCCGTTCGGCGCAGGCGCGCAACAGGGCCGCCGCCCCGGGCAGCGGCGTGAGTCGTTCCCAGTACTCGCCGTACAGGGTGTCGTGCGCGTCGCGCAGCTTCGCGTCGGCGTCGCGGTCCCGCTCGGGGCCGAGCAGGTGGTCCAGGAGCTTGTCCGAGCCCATCCCGATCGACCGGTGCACGGTCGCCATCGGCACCGGCTGGTCGGACTGGCGCAGCGCCTCCCACCAGCTCACGGTGTGCAGGTAGGTGGTGTCGACGAGGGTGCCGTCGACGTCGAAGAGGACCCCGGCGGGTCGGTCGGTGCGCATGGGGTCCTCCTACCCGGTTGGTGGCCGGCCGACCCATCCCGGCCCGGTGTGTACGGCCGGGTTCAGCGGCGCTCGGCCGACGGAATGAGGATCTCGAACCAGACCGTGGAACCGCGGACCGTCGGGTCGGTGCCCCAGGCGTCACTGAGCTGCTCGATCAGGCCGAGACCCCGCCCGCGACTGCTCAACGTGTCGGTGCGCGCCCGGGTCACGGTCCCCCGGGTGCCGGAATCGGCGACCGAGACCAGCAGCCGCTCGGGGCTGAGGTCGATCTCCACCCGGGCGGCGGTGCCGGCGTGCAGCAACGCGTTGGTGGTCAGCTCGCTGGTGCACAGCACCGCCGCGCCGATCACCGCCTCGGGCACCTGCCATTCGGTGAGCTGGCCGCTCATCCAGTGGCGGACCCGGCTGGGGGCGGTCGGCTCCGCCGGCACCTCCATGCTCGCCGAACGGCTCGGCATCAGCGCGTGCTCGACCGCCAGCACGGCCACGTCGTCCTCGGTGCCGCCGGGCACCGCGGCGGTGGCCACCGCGCAGAGCGCGCGCGGGTCGCTGCTGCCGGCCTTGGCGACCGCGTCGCCGAGCCCGTCCAGCCCGACGGTGAGGCTCTGCCTGCGGCGCTCCACCACGCCGTCGCTGAACAGCAGCAGGGTGTCGCCGGGGTCGAACGCGACGGTGGTGGTGGCGGGCCGGCCGCCGAGGCCCAACGGGGGACCGACCGGCACCTCCAGGTACTCCGCGTGCGAGCGACCGTCCGGTGCGCAGCGGCGGATCAACGGCGCGGGGTGCCCGGCGCTGGCCAGGGTGAACTCACGCCGATCGGCGTCGACCACCCCGAACACCACGGTGACGAACAGTTCGTGCGTGCCGGCCTCCACACCCAGGCTCGTCACCAGCCGGTCCAGCCCGGCCAGCACCGCGTCCGGGGCCGGGTCGGCCAGGGCCAGCGCGCGCAGCGCCGCGCGGACCTGCCCCATCCGTGCGGCGGCCTGTACGTCGTGCCCGGCGACGTCGCCCAGCACGACGCCGAGCCTGCCGGTGGGTAGCAGGAACGCGTCGTAGAAGTCTCCGCCGGCCGCGTTGCCGTCCACGCCCGGGTCGTAGCGGGCCGCGATCCGCAGTCGGGGCAGGTCCGGCAGGTTCTCGGGCAGCATGCTGCGTTGCAGCAACTGGGCGGTGCCGTGCTGAGTCTCGAACCGGCGGGCCCGCTCCGCGGCCTGACCGATCAGCTCGGCCGAGGCGGCCAGCAGCGCCCGCTCGGCGGCCGACCAGGTGTGCGGCACCTGGTAGCCGACCGCCAGCCCGCCGCGAACCACCGAGGTGCCCAGCGGCAGCGCGGCCAGCGAGCGGATCTTCTGGTCGTGGCGGTCCACCGCGGTCTCCAGGAGCGGCTGCCCGTCCGGAATGAACGACGGCCCGCTGGAGCGGGCCGCCTCCACCACCGGGGTCGCCAAGTCCGCCGGAATGCGCCGCCAGAGCGGTGGCAGGCGCTCGTCGGCCTCGTCCATCAACTCACCGCGCACCCGGCGCACCATCCGCCATCCGCCGCCGCCCTCGTCGACCGCGAACGAGACCCGGTCGGCGTCGAACGTGGTGATCGCGTACCGCAGCGCCACCCGGGCCACGTCGTCGAGGGTGAGGGTGCCGGCGAGCGCGGCGGCGACCTCGCTGAGACTCTGCAGCTGCTCGGTGACGTGGGTGGTTTCGGCGGCGACCGTCAGCATTCCGACGATCTGTCCTGTGCTGTCGTGGACGGGGGAGTGGCTTCGCGTGAAGACGGCCTGCTCGGCGACGCCGGTGCGCCCGCGCACCATCGGAAGGGCGCTCTCCTTCTCCAGGAACGGCACGCCCTGCCGGTAGGCGCGCTCGATCACCTCGCCGACACCGGGCAGTGCCCAGATCTCGGCGTACACCTCGGCGGACGGGCGGCCCAGGGCCGCGGGGTGCTTGCTGCCCAGCAGGTCGGCGTAGCCGTCGTTGTAGAGCAGGACGAGGTCGTCTCCGTACGCCAGCGCCATCGGCATCGGGCAGGCGAGGATCAGATCGACCACCGTTCTGATCGCGGGGTCCCACTGCTCCGGTGGGCCGAGCGCGGTGCCGGCCCAGTCGTGGGCGAGCACGGCGGCAGCGCCCGGCCCGGTGGATTCGCCCGGGACCGGAGTTGCTGGCGTGGGGACTCGCCCGACCGTTCCTGGCATGTTCGCAGCCTAGCCGGCCGGCGGGCGGCCGCATCCGATCATGGCCGTGGGACGTCGGGAGGCGCGTCACGGTGGCTGTTCGGGCAGTTCAGGGCCCCTGTTCGGCGACTTGTCGGAAAAAACGTGGCGAGCCGCGCGGACTGCCGCACCGGTGGCCGGGTATGCGCCCGGCGCAGTCCATGCGACAGGAGGGACATCATGCTGAAAACCCTCGCGGTCGGGCAGGCCGACATCGGTGATGCCATCGCCGACACCTGGAGGTCGGTGCTGCTCTTCATCCCGAAGGCCGTGGCCTTCATCGTGATCCTCGTGGTCGGCTGGCTCATCGCCAGAGCGGTCCTGAAGATCGTGGACACGGTGCTGGAACGGGTGCGCTTCGACGAGGCGGTCGAACGCGGCGGCATCAAACGGGCACTGGAGAGAACGAAGTACGACGCGAGCGACATCCTGGCCAGACTGGCGTACTACGCGGTACTGCTGTTCACGCTGCAGTTCGCGTTCGGCGTCTGGGGACCCAACGCGATCAGTGACCTGATCAGCGGCGTGGTGGCCTGGCTGCCGCGCGCGTTCGTGGCGATCGTCATCGTGGTGGTGGCGGCCGCGATCGCGAACGCCGTGCGGGATCTGGTCACCGGGGCGCTGGGCGGACTCTCGTACGGCAAGGTCCTGGCCGACCTGACGGCGATCTTCATCATCGCGCTCGGCGTGATCGCCGCGCTCAACCAGGTGGGTATCGCCACCACGGTGACGACGCCGGTGCTGATCGCCGTGCTCGCCACGGTGGCCGGCATCCTGATCATCGGTGTCGGTGGTGGCCTGGTGCGGCCCATGCAGAACCGGTGGGAGGGCTGGCTGAACCGGGCGGCCGAGGAGGCTCGGGCGGTTCAGGAGAACCGGCGGGCAGCCACGGCGGGACGCGGCGACGTGGAGCGGCAGATGGCCGACCGCGGGGGCGAGCGCACCCAGGCCATGCCGCAGGTCGAGGAGCAGGCGACGCAGTACCGCCCGTAACGGGTGGAATGGCGTCAGCCGATGGGGAGGGTGTTCCGCGCGCGGCGCGGACGCCCTCCCCGCGCGTCACCGGTCGCTGGTCAGCGCGCGAGCCAGCGCGCACACCGCGACCAGCCGGGTGAGCGGCCACTCCGGCTCGCTCCAGTCCACCGGGCCGTTCGGCGGCGACCACCCGTGCTCGACGGCCGCCGCGCGGACCCCCTCGGCGTAGCCGGCGAGCGCCGCGGCCGTCAGCGGGCGCCGGTCTCCGTCGAGGCTGTCCCGTACGGCGGCCGCGTGCTGGTCGACCAGGGCCAGCAGCCCGGGTCGCGCCGCCGCGGCGGCGAGCCCGGCGGTGCCCACGGAGACGGTGAGAGCGGCGAGGGTGGACCGCGCCGAGTCGACGGCGGTACGGGGGGCGACCCGGTTGAACGGCACACGCATGGTGACCGAGGCTAACCGACCGGTGAACGGGTCGACCTCGGCCGCTCGGCGGGTGTCGGCTGCGCCACCGGCCGACCCGGGCTGACCGCGAGGGTTGATCCGGCACAGACGGGGCAGCAGGAGAACCACGGCACACGGCGGCACAGAGCACGGCGGCACAGAGCACGGAGGAACGGATGGGCGCGGAGGAGCGGATGGGACAGCAGGCGGACGGGCCGGACGAGCAGCACCGCCGGCCGGAGGGGGTGAGCGACGCGACGGTCGCCGCGCTCGGCAAGCTCGGCGAGGCACTGGAGTGCGTCGAGCGGGCCCGCGGGCACCTGTACTCGCTGCACCAGCTGATCGGGCACGCCGACCTGATGCTCGACGACGCGGTCGAGCAGTTCCGCGCCGCCGGGCATCCGCGACTCGCCGACCGGATCGACACCGAGCTGCTGGGCCGCAACGTCATCGCCGGCCGGTGGACGTTCCAGATCGTCGAGGACTTCGACGACGGCTACCACGCGCTGTTCCGGGAGCTGGACCGGCAGGCCCGCGAGGAACTGGTGGGCGGGCGGCGCCACCTCTACGAGGCGGAGATGAAGGAGCGACGCCGCAGCCGGGGCCGGCCGGGACATGAGGCCCGGCCGGGCAGCGGCGGCTAGTCGCCGGCCGCGTCCGCCGGCCGCCGCCGGGCCGCGTCGTCGGCGATGATCACGGTGGCCACCATCAGCGCGACGCAGAGGCTGAACAGCCAGGACTCGTCGGAGACGAGCCAGGCGGAGACGGGAGCCTGCAGCGCGGCGAGCAGAAAGCCGAGCCAGGCGAGCTGGCGCTGACGCGTGGAGAGGATTCCGGAGCCTTGATGCATTCCGAAAGTCTTACGCGAACCCGTCGCTCTGCCGTCCTCCGATCGGCCGATTCTGGATGAGCTGTCCATTTTCTCAACCGTCCGGACAGCACTTCTTGCCGCCGCGAGCGACCGCCCGGAGCTGGCGGTAGGGTGCGGCTGCGGCAGGATGATGTCCCGTGTCCACCACGCCCGCGCCGCCCCGCGCCTCGCTGCTCCTGCTGGCCTACCTCGCCTTCGTGAGTCTCGGCCTGCCCGACGGCCTGCTCGGGGTCGGCTGGCCCTCGATCAGCGGCGACTTCGGCGTACCGACCGAGGCGGTCGGCCTGCTGCTCACCGCGGGCACCGTCGGCTACCTCATCTCCAGCGTGCTGGCCGGGTTCACCCTCGCCCGGGTCGGCGTGGGCGCGCTGCTCGCCGGCAGCACCCTGCTGGCCAGCCTGGCGCTGACCGGGTACGCGGTGAGCCCCGCGCTGGCCGTGGTGGTGGGCTGCGCGCTGCTGCTCGGGCTGGGCTCCGGCGCGATCGACTCCGGGCTCAACGCGTACGCCGCCGGGGCCTTCGGCCCACGTCACATGAACTGGATGCACGCCTTCTTCGGGCTGGGTGTGGCGATCGGCCCGCTGATCATGACGGCGACGCTGAGCGCGGGGCTGGCCTGGCGGTGGGGGTACGGCATCGTGGCCGCCGCCCAGCTCGCCCTCGCCGCCGCGTTCGCGCTCACCGTACGGGCCTGGCGGCGCGTCCCGGCACCCACCGAGCCCGGCGCCGCGGTCGCCCCGCCGGCCCCACGGCTCCCGATCCGAGCCACGCTGCGGCTGCCCGTGGTCTGGTCGGGGGCGCTCGCCTTCGCGGTGTACGTGGCCATCGAGGTGTCCGCCGGGCTGTGGGCGTTCCTGCTGCTGACCGTCGGGCGTGGGCTGAGCCCCGCGGTGGCCGGCGGCTGCGTCTCCGCCTACTGGGGCAGCCTCTTCGTCGGCCGGGTGGTGCAGGGCGTGGTGGCCGAGCGGCTGGGCGCCCGGTTGGTGCTGCGCGCCAGCCTGGCCGGCATGGCCGTCGGCGCGGCGCTGATCGCCGTACCCGGGTCGGCCGTGCCGGCCGTACTCGGTCTGGTCGTGGTCGGTTTCGCCGCCGCGCCGGTGTTCCCGCTGCTCACCCTCACCACTGCCGAGCGGGTCGGCCCGGCGCACGCGGACCGGGCCATCGGGCTCCAGATCGGCGCCGCCGGCGTGGGCGCGGCGCTCGTTCCGGCCGGCCTCGGCGTGCTGATCGGCGCCATGTCGGTGCAGGTGCTCGGGCCGGCCCTGGTGGTGCTCGCGCTGGGCCTGATCGTGCTGTACGAGGTGGGCGCCCGCCGGCCCGGCCCGCAGCGGCCGGTGTCCACCGTCGCCGGGCCGGATCAGCCCACCGCACCCGCTCCCGCCGGTGCAGCCGGCGAGGCGGGTCAGCCGTTGTCCGGTCCGGTCCTGCCGGTGGTGGACGGCCGGTAGGCGCGGTCCGGGTCGGTCGGCTCCCGGCCGGAGCCGCGGGCCTGACCGCCGCGGTCCGCTGCCGCGGGCCCGTGCCCGAAGGCGGCCTCCTCGCCGGCGTCGTTGCCGGTCACGTCGTCGGCCTGCCCGTCGATGCTGGAGCCCGCCACGGCCTTTTCCAGTTCCTCCAGCGGGATCCGTTCCTCGTCGCGCCACACCCTGTCGTCGGTCATGCCTTCAGCGGTACCCGGGCGCGATGATCGCAAACGGGTGATGGTCGGCCCGAGACACGGCGATGGCCGCCGGGGACTCCGGCGGCCATCGGACATCGCTGCTGAGGATCACGGCTGTGGGCGGTCCACCTTGCCCCGCCAGGCGCCCGTCTCCTGACCGCGCCGCTCGATGTAGGTCTTGAACCGCTCCAGGTCATTCTTGGCCCGCCGGTCGACGATGCCGAGCTTGTCACCGGCCTGCTCGACCACCCCGTGCGGCTCGAACTCCAGTTGGAGGGTGACGCGGGTCTTGTCCTCGTCCAGCCGGTGGAACGTCACCACGCCGGCCTGCTGGGTGCCGCCGGTGGAACGCCAGGCGACCCGCTCGTCGGGCAACTGCTCGGTGATCTCCGCGTCGAACTCGCGCTTCACCCCGGCGATGTCCACCGTCCAGTGGGTCATCGTGTCGGAGAGCTGCCGGACCTCCTGCACGCCCTCCATGAACTCGGGGAACTCCTCGAACTGCGTCCACTGGTCGTACGCGGTGCGAATCGGAACGGACACGTCGACGTGTTCGGTAACGCCACTCATCAGCAAACCTCCTTCGGCCGCCGGTCGCCCGGATCGGGGGACGATCCGGTCACCAGCGGGTTGTCTCGTTCTTGTTGCCGAGCGCGGCCCACACCTCGGAGACCGTCTGGTAGCGGGTGCCGTCGGGCAACCGCTCCAGCGCCGCCACGATGTCGTCCGGCGCGTCGTTGTCGCGCGCGTTGGCGACCAACGTTTCCCGGTCGCCCGGCAGGGCGCTCATCGTGATGAACCGGCCCAGCCGGCTGCGCTGCTCGACGTCCTCCGAGCTCATCCCCTTCGGGGCGCCGGTGCGCAGGTCACCCGCCGGGGCGGTGGTCGCCTCGGGCTGGTCCTCGCCGGCCGGCTCCGGCACGCGAGACTCGTCGACCCGAGAGCCGCCGGTCCCCGGCCCCTGCACGAGGCCGCTGACCTCCTGGCTCATCTGCTCATCGATTCTCGGTCCGTGCTTGCTGTTGCCACGCTCCATGCCTTCTGCGCTACCCGGCACCCCGGCCGGTAAACCGGCACCCGGTCACGAACCGGCCCCCGGCCCGGCCCCGGAACGGACACCGGAGCCGGTACCGGCGCTCACGACCCGGCCGGCTTCCGCGGCGGCAGCACCGGCTCCTCCGGGTCCGGGTCGCCCGCCTGCAACCGCCGGCCGCGCTGCACCTCCGCGTTGATCTGCACGCCCAGCATCAGGGCCGAGTTGGACAGGTAGAGCCAGACCAGGAACGCGATGGCCGCCCCCAGGCTGCCGTAGGTGGCGCCGTACGAGCCGAAGTTGGCGACGTAGAGGCTGAAACCGAAGGAGGCCACCGCCCAGGCGAACAGGGCCACCGCGCCGCCCGGGGTGAGCCAGCGGAACCGGGGCTGCCGCACGTTCGGGGCGATCCAGAACAGCAGCGACAGCAGCACCATCATGATCAGGGCGAGCACCGGCCACTTGGCCACGCTCCACACCGTGCGGGCCAGGCCGCCGGCGTTGATCAGGTCGCCGACGGCGTCGGTGACCGGACCGCTGACGATCAGCCCGAGGGCGACCACCGCGAGCAGCACCAGCGTGATCGCGGCGAGCCCGATCTGCAACGGCCGCAGCTTCCAGACCGGCCGGCCCTCGGTCACGCCGTAGATGGCGTTGGAGGCGCGGGTGAACGCGCCGATGAAGCCGGACGCGGACCAGAGCGCACCGAGCAGACCGAAACTCAGCAGCACCTTGGCGTGGCCCTGCTCGACCACGACGGACCGGATCACCCCGACCACACCCGTTTCGGAACCCTTGTCGGCCACCACCGCCCCGGCGCCCAGTTGCCTGGCCAGGTCGACCACCGTGTCCACGGTCTGCTCGCCGTTGGAGACCAGGCCGACCAGGGCCACCACCACGATGGCGGACGGAAAGAGTGCCAGAACCCCGTAGTAGGTCAGCGCGGCGGCCCAGTCCGAGCAGTTGTCCGTGACGAAGTTCTGCACGCTGCGGACCACCACCCCACGCCAGGTCCGCCAGCTCAGCTGCCGTATCCGCCGGGGCACCCGCTTGCCGAGCGTGCCGCCGAGCGTCGTACCGGGCTCCGTGGTCGTCATGCCCGCTCCCTGTGCCCCGGCCGTCGGATGACCGGTCATCCGGTCGGGCCTGGCTCGGCCGGTACCCGCGCCGGGAAATCGACAAACCCGCCCGCCGCCGGGTGACCGCCGCGTATGGTTTGCCGCCGCGTCGCCGGGGAATGGTCACAGTGATCCTGTCGACACGGAGGAGGACGAGATGCCCGGGCGCGAGGACCTGCCCAGCACGCTGCGACGCTCCCCGGACAAGGCGCAGCGCACCTGGGAGAAGACGCACGACTCGGCGGTGGAGACCTACGGCGAGGGGGAGCGGTCGCACCGCACCGCCTTCGCCGCGGTGAAGCACCAGTTCGAGAAGGTGGGCGACCACTGGGAGCCCAAGGGCCGCAAGGGCCCGAGCGATCGCCAGGCGGCCGGCGGCGGGCCGGAACGGCGGGCTCCCACCGCGGGTGGGGTGGACGCCAACGCCAGCAAGGACCACCTGATGTCGGTGGCCCGCGAGCTGGACGTGGCCGGCCGGTCCAGCATGACCAAGCCCGAGCTGGTCAAGGCGATCGAGAAGGCCAACGATCGGGCCACCCGCAAGGCCCGCGGCGACTGACCGTCGCGGCGCCGGTGCGCGGCCCGCACCGGAGGCCACGACGACGCGGTACGGGCGGACGCGGCGACCCCGCGCCCGCCCGTGCCCGCGTCACCAGTGCCCGCCGCCCGGCGCCTCGATGTGCACGGCCTTGGTGGCGGTGAACTCGTCCAGCAGCTCCGGGCCGTACCCGAAGCCCTGTCCGCTGGCCCGGCGCGGGTGCGCGGCGCCGCCCGGCGCGCCACCGAACACCGAGTTGATTTTCACGGTGCCCACCGGTAGCTCCCGCCAGGCCCGCTGCGCGTGGCTCATCGACGCGGTCAGCACCGTGGCGGCCAGCCCGTACGGGGAGTCGGCCGCGCAGCGCAGGGCCTCGTCGAACGAGTCGACCACCACCACCGGCGCGACCGGCCCGAACGTCTCCTCCCGCACCAGCGGCATGTCGTGCCGGCAGTCGGCGACCACGGTGGCCGGATAGAACGCCCCCGGCCCGTCCGGCAGCTCCCCGCCGGTACGCACCCGCGCGCCGGCCGCCACCGCCGCCGTCACCTGCCCGTGCACGTGGTCGCGGTGCCTCCGGTCGACCAGTGGGCCCAGTTCGGTGCCCGGGTCGCGGCCCGGGCCGGCCCGCAGCGCGCCGGCCCGCTGCACGAGCGCCGCCACGAAGTCCTCGGCCACCTCCCGGTGCACGTAGATCCGCTCCACCGCGACGATGACCAGGGTCACCAGGGCCAGTGCCAGGAAGAGCGCCTGGGTGTCCGCGGCGACCTTCGCCCGGGTGGCGTTCGGCTCGGCCGGACGTTGGGCGATCAGCGCGTCCGGTT
>NZ_RCVI01000184.1:0-28139 GCF_003667455.1 Micromonospora sp. CV4
CGCCGTGCTCGCTCGCGGATCGCGGGCGCGGCGGCCGGCACCCTGCGGTCCGCGAGCGAGCACGGCGTGGCCGGCCGCGCGGTCGGCCAGCGGGCGCTCCGCGACGCGCTGCTCGACCACGTGGCCGTGCTGGTCACGCCGGACGACCCGCCCGGCCCGCCGGTCGAGGTGCCGCAGCGACTGGTGCAGGGGCTGATCCGGATGGGCTTCCTGGGCCCCGCTGACGGCCCGGCGGGCGCTCCCGCGGAGGCCGCCGTCCAGGTGCGGGTGGCCGGCCGTTGGGTCGGCCTGGTGGGACCATACGGAGCGGCCTGGTTGCAGAAGGCCACGGATCTCGCCGTGACGCCCCTGGCGACTCGTCCGAACGGATGACCCCTGGTCATTCTTCTGGGCCCAGGCGGTCGTTGGGGGGGTGCTTCAACCCGGCTGTCCGGGTACCGTCCATCCTCGGATCCAACGCACCGTAGGCGGCTGGATCCGCTGGGGAGTGAGGTGCGCGAGCGATGCCGTGGTGGTCATGGCGCCCGGGTCCCGCCGAGGGCGGCGAGCCGGAAACCCGAAGCGGGGTCACAGTGGAGAGCGCGGTCCGTGTCGGACCGCCCAGCCCTCGCCAGCCGGGGGACGACTGCCCGGGCAACGAGCGGCCCGTGCTGACCGAGATGCCGGCCACCGTCGAGCCGGTGAGCCTGCGCCGGGTGTGTGACGCACTCGATCTGCTCGACGTGCGATACCTGGCCGACGGCGACGGCAACCTGCTGGCCATGTGGGAGCGGCACGCCGTGCTGGTCACCCTCGAGGGGCCGGAGGACGAGATCCTGGTGATGCGGGCCCGTCCGCACGCCACGGTGCCGCCGGACTGGGCCGACCGGGCCTACCGGGTGGTCAACGAGTGGAACCACACCCGTCGGTTCTGCAAGGCGTACATCGGTGACCCGACCGAGCGCGGGCAGCTGCCGATCTACGCCGAGCTTCAGGTGCCGCTCGCTGCCGGCACCCACGACGCGCTGCTGGTGGAGATGCTCGACTGCGGCGCCGCCGTGGCCACCAGCTTCGTGGACTGGCTGCACGACGAGGGCGCGCTGCTCTGAGGCCGCCGCCGGGCGGGTGCCGGTGCGGGCCCGTCAGGCGCCGTCGGCCGCGTCCTCCATGGCGTTGACCATGAAGTACGCGGCCCGCTCCAGGTAGTCCCAGAGAGCGCCGGCGACCTGCGGCTCCAGGTCGAGCCGGTCCACGGCGCGGCGCATGTGCCGCAGCCAGGCGTCCCGCTCGGCCAGACCGATGCGGAACGGGGCGTGCCGCATCCGCAGCCGTGGGTGCCCCCGCTGGGCGGAGTACGTGTTCGGGCCGCCCCAGTACTGCATCAGGAACAGGGTCAGCCGGTCCGCCGCCGGGCCCAGGTCCTCCTCCGGGTACATGGGCCGCAGCAGGGGATCGGTGGCGACGCCGGCGTAGAACTCGTCCACCAGCTTGCGGAAGGTGGGTTCACCGCCGACCGCCTCGAAGAGGGTTGTCGACGCACCGGGACGGTCGGATTCGCCTGCGGGGTTCACCGTTCCATCCTGCCAGGTGTGGCCGGGGCCAGCCCGACCCGGACGCCGTGCGTCGGGTCACGCCGGCCCGCTCCTGTCGGCGCGGCAGGGGCCGGCTCAGGTGACCGCGTGCCGGCGGCGGCCGTCACCGGTGCGCGGCTCGGGGCCCGCCGCCGTGCCGTCGGCGGTCGGGCCGTCCAGGCTCGGCTCGCTGCCCGGTGACTCGGCGTTGGCGGCGGTCGCCGCCGCGATCGCCCCGTCCACCGTCTGCTTCTCCGGCCAGCGCAGCGCGGCCACCGTCATCAGCAGCACCCCGGCCGCGCTCCACACGCCGACCACCAGCGGGATGTCGAACCGCTCGGCGAGCAACCCGGTGACCAGCACCGCCACACCCTGGATGACCTGCACACCGGTGGCCATCACGCCGAACGCGCGGGCCCGGAAGGCGGCGGGCAGCGCCTGGACGAACAGCCCGTTGGCCATCGGCATCATGCCGGCGACCGCGAAGCCGCAGAGCGCCGCGAGCAGCGCCACCACCAGCGGCGGCGGGTCGAACAGCGCCGGCACGAGCACCAGTGGGGCGAACACGGCCAGCGGCCGCATCAGTGCCAGCCGACGGGCCGGGCCGAACAGTCGGCTCACCAGCAGCCCGCCGAGGATGAAACCGACCGGGTTGGCCACCATGATCACCGCCTGTGCCACGCCGGCGTCCAGGTCGCCGCCGGCATCCTTGTTGGCCCAGGCCGCCGCCAGCCCCTCCGGAACGATCGAGAAGAGCATCGCGCTGAACACCAGCACCGCGATGGCCCGCAGCACCGGTGTGCCGAAGACGATCTGGAATCCCTGAGCGGTCTCGCGGAGCAGGTGGCTACGGTGCGCGGTGGTCATCAGTGGGGCCCGGTCGCGAACGCCCAGGCGGACGATCAGCGCCGAGATGGCGAAGGTCAACGCGTTGATCAGCAGCGCGAGGGCCGGGTCGATCGCGGCGACCGCGGCGCCGATCAGGTAGCCGACGACCTGGGCGGCCTGCCCGACGCTGCTGTTCAGCGACAACCCGAGCACCAGCCGGTCCCCGGCGAGGATCTGCGGTACCAGTGCGGACTTCGCCGCCTGGCTCGGCGGGTTGGCCAGTGTGGCGGCGAAGATCAGCATCAGCACTGCCGGGACCGGCAGGTTCGGGATGGCGATGAGCAGCATCAGCGCCATCCGGATCACGTCACACGCCACCATCACCCGCCGGTACGGGTACCGCTCGGCGAGCGCGGCGAGCAGAGGGCCACCGAGCAGCCAGGGCAGGTAGCTGACCGCGAAGGCGGCGGCGGAGAGCGCGACGGACTCGGTCTGCTGATAGACGAGCAGGGTGACGGCGGCCTTCGCGACGTAGTCACCGACCCAGGAGAGGGCGCCGGCCGTGAAGACGGCCCGGAACTCGCGTTGGTCGAACACCTCGCGGAAAGTGGCTGGGCCTTCCACGGAAGGTCGCTCGTCGGGCACCGTCGCCTCCATCGGCCCCCGGGGTGACCGCTCGTGGCAGCCCGGCCGGGAACACTCGTCAGATCTACGGATCAGCGAGGATGTGATCACGCTCCGGCGGGAACGCGTGCTCCGGATTCTGCCCGATCGTCTGACAACTAGCTAGCGCGAACGGATCGTTCGTCGCATCCCCGACTGAACGAACGGACGATACCTGAGGGGCCGGGTGGCCCGCGACCCCTGGATTCGCGGACAGTGCCCGCCGGGTCAGGTTGCGCCGCCCTGACCAGTCTCGCCGTCGGCCAGCGGCCGGACCGGTAGACCGGGATAAATGCGCGAGGAGGCGATCTGTGCGGTGATCCCCGAGTTCTCCAGCGCCTCCGCCAGCCGTCGGCGCAGCTCCCGTCCCACCGCGAACTGCCCGTCGGCGGTCGTCTTCACCACGGTCCGGATCACCGCGCCGTCCACCGTCATCTGTTCGACGCCCAGCACCTCCGGCGCCTCCACGATCTCCGGCGACAGCTCCGGGTCCACCGCCACCGACGCGGCGGCGGTCCGCAGCACGGCGGTCGCCTCCTCGGTGCCGCTGAAGCCGATCGGGAGGTCCACCACGACCAGGGCCCACCCCTGGCTCTTGTTGCCCACCCGGATGATCTCGCCGTTGCGGATGTACCAGAGGACACCGCGGCCGTCGCGCACGGTGGTGACCCGCAGCCCGACCGACTCGACCACACCGGTCGCCTCGCCCAGGTCGACGGTGTCACCCACGCCGTACTGGTCCTCGATCAGCATGAACAACCCGGCGATCAGGTCCTTGACGAGGCTCTGCGCGCCGAAGCCCAGCGCGACGCCGGCGATCCCGGCGCTGGCCAGCAGCGGAGCCAGGTCGAAGCTGAACTCGCGCAGGATCATCAGCAGCGCGATGCCGAAGACGAACGCGGTGGTCAGGCTGCGCAGCACCGAACCGATCGCCTCGGCCCGCTGTCGACGCCGCTCCGGCACGAACTCGGTGGGATCGGCCGCGGCGGTGGGCACCCGTTCGCGCAGTGGCCGCAGCATCGTCGGCACCGCACCGTCGGTGGTGGTCCGGACCAGCCGGTCGATCGTCCGGTGCAACGCCCAGCGGGCGAACATCGCCAGCGCCACGATCAGCAGCACCCGCAGCGGCTTGAGCAGGATCCAGTAGCTGCCCTCGGCGAACCAGGCCGAGTGGGTCATCCGGTACAGGAATTCGCAGGAGGAACTGCCCTGGCAGTTCACCGACGGTGCGGTGGACAGGGCAAGGGGCGTCACGCTGGCGGCACTCACCCTGTCTTCGTACCGCAAGGGGTCGGCAGGCCCGCCGCCGACCCACCGGCTGCCGCTCAGCGGTCGGGTGACGGGCGGGCAACGAGCCGGATCCGGCGGATCCCCGGCACTGCCAGACTGATCAGCAGCACGCCCATGCCGGCCCAGATCCCGAACGCGAAGGACGTGGAGTGCCGCTCGGCCAGCATCCCGAGACCGGGGCGGGCCACGGCGATACCGACGCCACCGACACAGGCGATAACCCCGAATACCGTGGCGCGTACCGCTCGTGGGGTGACCTCGTTGGTGAAGACCTCCAGCACCGTCAGGCCGAGGGTGTATCCGAATCCCATCATCGGCAGGAAGAGGAACGGGCCGAGCCGGTCCACCTGGTTGGTCGCCACCAGCGCGGCAAGGATGAGGAGGAACGCGGCGCTCAGCGCCTTCGCGCGGTGCGGCGTGCGGACGTATCCGGCGACCAGCCCACCGAGCGCCGAGGCGGCCGCGAACACCCCGTACATCCATCCGGTGACCTGCGCGGACAGGCCCAGATGCAGCGCGAGTGGCTGGAAGAGGATGCGGGCACTCCAGCCGAACAGCAGCAGCAGCGCCCCCAACTGAACGGCCTGGCGTACCCGGGGGTCGGCTGCCGCGCCCCGGATGTCCGCCAGCACCGAGGCGAGCGTGGCGACCACCCGTGAGCCGGCGATCTCCGGCAGCGTGTACGCGAGCAGCAACGCGACCGCGGCCAGTGCGGCGGTGACGGCGAACGGGAGCCGGTGGTCCACGTCGTACAGGTAGCCCGCGGCCAGCAACGAGACGAGCACGGATATGTTGCCGGCCGCCCGTACCAGCCCGAACGCCCTGGCCGGGTTGATGTCGAGAGCGTCCTGGGCGCACAGCTCGTACAGGTAGGTGCTGGCGGCGCCGGACGACAACGCCCACAGCACACCCCAGAGCACCCACGCTCCGAACAGCACCTGCACGGAGCGGATCTGCGTGATGACGGTGAAGGTCAGCACCGTCGTACCGGCCAACGTCAGATAGGTGAGCCGCCGCCCGATCCGGTCGGCGACCAGCCCCACCGGGAACTCGCAGATCACCGAGACGATCCGGAACGCTCCGTCGGCGAGCACCGCCGTTGTCAGCGGGAAGCCCAGGTCGAGCAGATAGATCAGCCAGATGGGAAACCAGAACTGCACTTCGAGCAGGAACTGGGTGATCGCCAGCGTCCGGATCGGGCGACTGCGCAGGGCTGTTCGCATCAGGTCCGGTCGCGACGGAAGAACAAATACATGATCACCAGCAGCAGCGACACCATGCCGGAGGTGATCAGAATGGCGTCCGCCGGCTGCCCGGCGATCCACCCCATGATGGACGAGCGTCCCAGGTCGTAGACCGCCATACCGGGGTCGCTGGTCATCGAGCGCCCGAACTCGGTCACCGCGAGCGCCGTGCCCAGGATCGACGTCACACCGATACCCAGCAGGATGAGGTCGGTGAACATCGCCGAACGAGTCGTGCGCCGTGCAGCCAGTTCGGCCAGGCGACGGTCGCAGACCTCGATCTTGAAACGGACCGGCTGCGCCAGGAGGCTCTCGTAGTCCCAGAACTCGAGGATGGCGTCCATCTCCGCACGTACCGCGCGCTTGAGGTACTTCGACAGGTCCTGCCGCTCCATGATGATCAGCTCGGCGCGCTGGCTCAGCCCCAGCAGGTTCCCCTTGAGCTGCTCCAGTTCCCAGCGGGAACCCGCCGCCGCCGAATCCGCGAGGATCTTCGACAGTCGGCTGTCGATCCGGTCGAGCGCGCCGTAGAACACCTGCGCGTAGCGCAGGGCGTCCCACTGGTCGCGGAACGGGTCACCGGGCAGCATCCGGCCGCCCACCCCGGTGCGGTCCAGGAAGAGGTAGTTCAGCCAGCGGACCAGGTGTTCCAGGTCGCCGTCGAGCAGCCGGTCCGCCGGGCTACGGACGTCGTCGGCGATCACCACGTCTTTGATCCAGTGTCGCGTCACCGCATCGGCTCCCGGCTCGGCCGGGTCGAGTATGAGGCTGCGGGTGACCCAGAGCGGTTCGCCGAACTCCGCCGTCAACGGGTCGTCTTCAGGGGTGGCAGGGACCAGGATCCGGTCGTCCCGGTCGGCCGTGCGCAGCAGACGCAGCAGCGGGTCCAGGTACTGCGCGACGACCTCCCGCGCCACCCGCTCACCCATCGCCACCGCTCGGGCCTGGAGTTCGTCGAGCCGGTTCGCCAGTCCATCGGTGTGCTCGCCGGGCCGTGGATCAACGTCCGTCAGTATCTCCAGCAACATCAGGCCGTGGTCGTAGAGCCGAAAGCTGATCTCGATGACCCCGGCCTGCGGGTCGCTGGTGACACCGCTGAACTCACCTGGCAGGTGCTCGGGGTGCAGCGCGCCGGTGAGGACGTGCATCGTGCGCTCGATGGCATGATCATCGATGGTGCGGTAGAGGTTCAAGGAACGTGTGGCCCGCGTGTGCTCCAGCACGACGGACGGGGGACGCCAGGGTTGATCCGCCACCGGGCCCGGGGCCAGGGCCCTGAGCAGCTCGTCCACCGCCGGCTGCTGTTCGGCCCAGAACCGCGCGTACCCGTGCGGATCGCGTAGCGACGCACCCGGCACGGCGTAGTAGTCCACCGTCACCGGGGCCAGGATCCGTAACTGGATCATCATGCCCCCGGATCGAGCAGCAGGGCTCGGGCATCGACGTGCAGCACCCGGCCCTGCGCGGGACCGTTGGTGATCTTCACCTTGACGAGGACCTGGGCCGGCGGCGGGCCTGCGGTTTCGACGAACGCCTCGGGCCAGGCCAGCACCTGCGCCCTGGTGCCCTTCGGGGCGAGCAGAACCCGCTTGCCTCCCTGGTCGAGGAGTTCCACCAGGCCTGACGCTGCGACCGGCGTCAGGGTCACCTCGCGGGATGCGGACGGTTCGAGTTCGGCGACGATGTCCTCGTACTCCTGGCTCTGACGCATCTTCGTGAGCATCGCGTTGAGCTTCGCCATCACCGAGGCGGCCTCGTCGGTGTCCGCCATCATGAAGTGCAGGCCCTGCACGGAATGCACCAGCGGGCTGTCGCCCTGGAGGTGACCGAAGTCCCCGGCGTCACCGGCGAAGGACGGGTCGGCGAGCACCGCCTGCCCGGAGAGCAGCCCTTCGGCGAGCAGGTCGATCCGGCCGTCGGCGAGCGCCCGGAAGCCCTCCAGGGTCGATCCGAACTCCACGAATTCGGGAACAGCGGACTCCAGTTCGTCCCAGTAGTCGTACCCGGCTATCCCGCCCACCCGTAACGCACCGAGGTCGCCGGCGGACGAGATCTTCGGCTCGCCGCTGCGGCGGTTGTAGAACAGCACGTACTCGAAGTCGATGAGCGGGTCGGACAGGAGGAACTTGTTACGCCGTGGCTCGCTGCCCACCAGCGGGAACGCCCCGATGGAGGCACCGGAGGAGACCTTCTCCTCGGCCAGGGCCCAGGACGTGTACCTGACTTCGGGGGAGTATCCCGACCGGCTGAGCAACTCGACGACCAACTGCGTCACCGGCCCGCCGTCGGGCAGATCGGGACCCACGAACGGCGCCCACGCGCCGCTGGAGACCAACACGGCCCGGGACGGTGCGGTGGGGGAGTTGCGCAGTCCGACGGCCACGATCCCCGTGGCCGCGACCACCGCCCCCACCAGGACCAGCGCCGGCGCCCAGCTCCGAAGCGGCTTCAGCCGGACGGACAGTCGGCGTGAGTTCGGGGTCACGACCGGCGATCCTATCGGGACCGATCAACTCGGCCGTCGACGAGCGTTATGCCTCAGAGGCATGTTTATGCCTCACAGGTATCGCGCTCACAACACCGACCGGCCCCGACATCGGTGGGGCTGGCGCCGCCCATCGCAGACCGAACGGGCCGCGATTCCACCGGTGGGGGTGATCCGCTTACCAGAAGCAAGATTAGTACGTGCAATCCGGGGTCCGATCAGGGACTATTGGCGCAACGGACGTCGGTGATCGGACCGGCGTCGACCGTGTGGGTCGTCGTGCCCCAACTCCGGTCGGCGGCGGCGCCCAGCAGCCGCTGAACCGGGAGGGTGAGCGCGATGCCTGACATACGACCCACGGTGGGCTCTGGCGCGTTGGTCCTCAACGCCACCTACGAGCCGCTGTGTGTCGTGTCGGTGCGTCGAGCAGCCATCCTCGTCCTCTCCGCCAAGGCGGTCTGCGTGGCCGACGGTGACGGCATTCTGCACAGCGCTCGGGACGCGCTCCCGGTGCCGTCGGTCGTCCGGTTGACCCGCTTCGTCCGGGTCCCCTACCGCACCCACGTCGGGCTGTCCCGCCGAGCGATCTTCGCCCGGGACGGGTGGCGGTGCGCCTACTGCCGAGGCCCGGCGGAGACCATCGACCACGTCTTTCCGCGCAGCCGGGGCGGCCGGCACGCATGGGAGAACGTGGTCGCCGCGTGCGCGCGGTGCAACCACACCAAAGGTGACAAGACCCCGGCGGAGCTGGGCTGGCGGCTGCACGCCCTGCCGGCCGCGCCGAAAGGCACCGCCTGGCGGGTGCTCGGGCACCGCGCTCCCGACCCGCGCTGGGCCGACTGGCTCGACCTGCGTGAGCCCGAAGCCGCCGCCTGACCGAGGCCCCGGCCTCAACCGGAACGAGCCTTGACCAGCGAAGCGAACACCACCACGTTGTCCGAGTAGCCGGTCTCGCCCCCGACCCAGCGACCGCCGCAGGTGATCAGCCGCAGGCTCGGACGGCTGAAGTCGCCGTACACCTCGTCGACCGGCAGCCTCCCTTTGTCGAAGCGCTCCACCGAATCGACCTCGAAGACGGCCACGCTGCCGTCGGAGCGGGTGACCTCGACCTGATCGCCGGACCGCAGCTCCCGGAGCTGGTGGAAGACCGCGGGTCCGGTGGTGGTGTCCACGTGCCCGACGATCACCGCGGGGCCGTACTGGCCAGGTGTGGGGCCCTGGTCGTACCAGCCGGCCTCCTGGGCGCGGGCCGTGTCCGGAACGGCGATGGTGCCGTCCGGGGCGATGCCCACGTTGTGCACCGGCGCCTGCAGATCGAGCGTGCGGATGGCGAGACCCGTCGGGCGGCTGGCCGGCAGTACCGGAAACTTCTTCGGCGGCGGCCGCAGGCCGGCGCTGAGCCGGTCGGGCAGCATGCTGATTCCGGTCACCTGCTCAACGCCGAGCATCGCCACGATCAGCACCATGAGCGCGGCGACGGCCAGCACCGGCACTCCCGGACCGGTGCCCAGCCGCCGCCGGGCCAGCGGCGACCCGGCCGGGCGGCGTGGTGGCAGCGGACGGGCGGCCGGATCGGTGGTGGCGACGCTGGCCGTTCCCGCGTGCCCCGCGACCCTGCGGAGCCGGCCGGAGGCGCGGGCCAGCAGCCGGCCGGAGGCGCGCAGTGTCGCCCTCGCCCGGAAGCGGGCACCACGGTCCGGCCGCGCACGCGCGGTTCTGCGGCTCATGGCTGATCCGGCTCAGGAGCCGGCCCCGGTCCGGCGCCGACCCCCGGCCATGCCGAGTGCGACCGCAGTGGCCACCAGCGCGACCCCGCCGAGCACCAGCAGCGATCCGGTGCCGCGACCGCCGGCCGTGCCGCCGCCCCCGGTCGCCGGTCCCTTGCTGGGTGAGGCCATGTTCAGCACGGTCAGCATGGTCGAGGCCGTCTGGCCGTTCTGGCAGCGCAGGTCGACCGGGTAGTCGCCGGGCTGCTTGTTGCCCGGGACGGTGACCTCGCCGGTCAGGAAGCCCTTGTCCGGTCTGAGCATCACGTGCCCGAACGCGTCGGAGTGCACGTTGGCCTGCTCGTTGTTGTTGTTGTCGCAGCTCGCCCGGATATTGACCCGCTCGCCGGCCTGGACGCTGTTCGGTGTCACCTCGATGAAGGTGTTCTCACCAGCGCGTGCCGGCGTGACCGACATCAGGACGAATGCCCCGACCAGCCCGACCAGTGTCAGGGCGGCCGAGAACGCGCGGTTGATCGTGCGAAGACCCTGCATGATTTCCCCCTCCCGGCGACGACCGCCGGAACCCTCCCCTGGGCACCGCGCTGAATTCCCGCTGGCCCGGGGGCAAACCCGCAGGCGAGCAGGGCGCAGGGTGGGGTCAGCGGCGGCGGGAGGTGGTGCCGTCGGACGGGAGCGGGGTGATCGGCTGCCAGTCCAGGGGAGAGGACAGGACCATCGTGCTCGACGGCTGACCGTACGGGGCGAGTCGGTCGATGACCGCCTCGAACTCGCCGATCGAACCGGCCGCCACCTTGAGCATGCTGCACGCGTCCCCGGTGATCCGGTGGATCTCCAGGATCTCCGGCCAGCCGGCCACGGCCGGGTCGTGCAGGATGCATCGCGCGCCGTAGCAGGACATCCGGATCAGGGCGACCACGGTGCGGCCGGCCCGGGTCAGGTCGACGTGGGCGTGGTAGCCGGTGATCACACCGGCCTCCTCCAGCCGTCGGACCCGCTCGGCGACCGCTGGTGGGGACAGGTGCACCCGCCGGGACAGCTCGCTGAAGGAGAGCCGGGCGTCGGCCTGCAACTCGCGCACCAGCGCCCAGTCCATGTCGTCCACGCTCAGACCTTACTTTCGTGAACCGAATTCGCCTAGCTGCCTTCGTTTCGGTAGCTGCGCAGGGCGAGAGCCGTTGATCCGGCATTCCATCCGCCGATCTGACCGCGGGATCATGACGTCGTCCAGTCCGGGGGAGGGAGACGAACGGTGGATCAGACGGAGCGGCGGGCGCCGAACCGTGTCGCCACGGTGCGACCGGTGACCCCGCGACAGCGGGCCGCCCGCGCCGCACGCAACGGCGGAGAGCCGACGTTGGAGTTCGCCGAGCTGGTGCCGTACGACGCGTACGTGCAGGCGAGCGCCCTGCACCAGTTGCAGCGCCCGCTCAGCGCCGACCCGGGCGAGATGTCCTTCCTGGTGGTCAGCCAGATCATGGAGCTGTACTTCGGCCTGACCTGCCACGAGCTGCGGGAGACCCAGCGACTGCTGCGCGCCGACCGGGTCTGGGACGCGCTGGCCCCGCTGCGCCGCGCCGCGCTGCACCTGGAAGGGCTGAACGCCGCCTGGCAGGGCCTGCGCTGGATGACACCGGCCGACTTCAACCGGTTCCGCAACCTGCTCGGCGAGGGCTCCGGCTTCCAGTCGGCGATGTACCGGCAGCTGGAGTTCCTGCTCGGGCTGCGCGACCCGGCGCTGATCCGGCCGTTCCGCCGGCAGACCGAGGTGTACGCCGACCTCAGCGCCGCCCTGGCCAGCCCGAGCCTCTGGGACGACGTGCTCGCGCTGCTCGCCCGGCGCGGCTTCGACCTCCCCGCCGAGCTGCTCGACCGGGACGTGGCGGTCGAGCACGACCCGCAGCCGTCGGTCGAGGCGGCCTGGGTACGCATCTACTCCGACGCCGGCCCGGACAACCACCTGCGGCTGCTCGGCGAGGCGTTGAGCGGTGTCGCCGAGGAGTTCGGCGACTGGCGGTGGAACCACGTCAAGGCGGTGCAGCGGACAATGGGCGCCAAGGTCGGCAGCGGCGGATCCGCCGGACTGGCGTGGTTGCAGCGCAGCATGTCCCGGGTGGTCTTCCCGGAGCTGTGGTCGGCCCGTACCGCGATGTGACCGGAGAGCGAGACACCCCTGTGCACACCCCAGAAATCGAGCCACTGGCGGCCTCCGCCGCCGGCGAAGCGGAGCCACTGGGCTCCGCCGCCGGCGAAGCGGAGGCGCACCGCCTCGACGAGGCCGACCCGGGCCACCGCCACCTGTTCCACGTGCCGCCGGCGGACGGCGGCAGGGACCCCGAGTCGGCGTACCTCGCCGGCAACTCGCTCGGCCTGCAACCCCGGGCCACCCGCGACGAACTCCTCGCCGACCTGGACGCCTGGCAGCGGCTCGGCGTCGAGGGGCACCTGGAGGCGGAGCGGGCCTGGTTGCCGTACCACGAGCTGTTGACGGCGCCGGCGGCCCGACTGGTCGGCGCCCGGCCCGCGGAGACCGTGGTGATGAACTCGCTCACGGTCAACCTGCACCTGTTGATGGTCAGCTTCTACCGCCCGGCCGGCGCCCGCACCCGCATCGTCATCGAGGACGCCGCGTTTCCCTCGGACAGCTACGCGGTGCGCAGCCAGGCCCGGTTCCACGGCCTGGACCCGGACGACACCGTGGTCCGGCTGCGCCCGCGCCCCGGCGAGGACGCCCTGCGCACCGAGGACGTGACCGGATACCTGGCCGCCGAGGGCGACCGGGTGGCGCTGGTGCTGCTCGGCGGGGTCAACTACCTGACCGGCGAGCTGTTGGACATCCCGGCGATCACGGCCGCCGGCCGGGCGGCCGGCGCGGTGGTCGGGTGGGACCTGGCGCACGCGGTCGGCAACGTGCCGCTGGCCCTGCACGACTGGGACGTCGACTTCGCGGCCTGGTGCTCCTACAAGTACCTGAACTCGGGGCCGGGTGCGCTGGCCGGCGTCTTCGTGCACGAGCGGCACCTCGGCGACCCCGACCTGCCCCGCTTCGAGGGTTGGTGGAGCACCGCGGCGGCCACCCGGTTCGAGATGACCCCGGTGTCCCGGCCACCAGCCACTGTGGAGGCCTGGCAGATCTCCAACCCGCCCATCTTCGCGATGGGCCCGGTACGCACCTCGCTGGAGCTGTTCGACGCCGTCGGCATGCCGGCGTTGCGCGCGCGCAGCCTGCGGCTCACCGGCTGGCTGGAGCGCCTGCTCGACGAGGTCACCGCCGACCGGCCGCTGCGCGTCATCACCCCGCGCGACCCGGCCCGGCGGGGCGCCCAGCTCTCGGTGCGGATCGGCTCCGGCAGCGCCGCCGAGCTGACCAAGCGCCTGCGGCACGAACACGGCGTGATCGCGGACGCCCGGGAGCCGGACGTCGTCCGGTTCGCCCCGGTGCCGCTCTACTCCACGTACCACGACTGTTGGCGGGCCGCCGCCGCGCTCGCCGCGACCGTCGGCCAGGTGTCCTCATGACCTCCCGGCGCGACGAGGTCGCGATCATCGGCGCCGGGCTGGCCGGTTGCCTGGCCGCCTGCTTCCTGGCCCGGCGCGGCTACCCGGTGGCGCTCTACGAGCGCCGGCCGGACCCGCGTGCGGGCACGGCGGAGCGGGGTCGCTCCATCAACCTGGCGCTCTCCGAGCGCGGGCTGGACGCGCTGCGCCGAATCGGCCTCGCCGAGCAGGTGATGACCGACGCGCTGCCGATGCGCGGCCGGATGATCCACCCGGTCGAGGGTGAGCCGCAGTTCCAGTCGTACAGCGCGGCCGGTGACCGGGCGATCAACTCGATCAGCCGGGGCGCGCTGAACAACGCTTTGCTGGACGCTGCGGCCGCGCTGCCCGGCGTGCGGATCGTCTTCGATCACCGGCTGGTCGGGCTCGACCCGACCGACGGTGGCCTGACCTTCGACACCCCGCAGGGCCCGGTCACCGCCAAGGCGTCGGTGGTGCTGGGCGCCGACGGCGCGGGCTCCGCGGTACGCGGGCAACTGCTGGCGCACGGGTTGCTGAGCGAGAGCGTGGATTTCCTCGACTACGGCTACAAGGAGCTGACCCTGCCGCCGCTGGGCGGGGATTTCGCGTTGGACCCGGACGCCCTGCACATCTGGCCGCGCGGCACCTCGATGATGATCGCGCTGCCCAACCCGGACCGCTCGTTCACCTGCACCTTGTTCTGGCCCAACGAGGGCGCCGGCAGCTTCGCCTCGCTGGACAGCCCGGCGGCCGTCGAACGGCACTTCGCCCAGCACTACCCGGACGTGATTCCGCTGGCGCCGCACCTGGTGGACGACTACCAGCACAACCCGGTGGGCGTGCTCGGCACGGTCCGCTGCACACCCTGGCAGGTGAACGGCACGGTCGGCCTGCTCGGCGACGCGGCGCACGCCATCGTGCCGTTCTACGGCCAGGGCGCCAACTGCGCCTTCGAGGACGTGGTGGAGCTGGACCGCTGTCTCGACGAGTGCGCCGACGAGTGGGCCACGGCGCTGCCACTGTTCCAGCGACGGCGGCAGGAGAACGCCGAGGCCATCGCGAAGATGGCGTTGACCAACTTCGTGGAGATGCGGGACAAGGTCGCCTCCCCGGTCTTCCAGCTCGGCCGCCGGGTGGAGCACGCACTGGAACGGGCGCTGCCCGGCCGGTACGTTTCCCAGTACGAACTGGTGTCCTTCTCCACCACCCCGTACGCCGAGGTCCGCCGCCGGGTCCGCCGGCAGCACCGGGCGCTCGGCGTGCTCGCCGGTGGCGCCGCGCTGCTGCTGGTCGGCGCGATCGGCGCAGCGCTCAGCCGAGGGAGGCGCGCATGACCGGCAACTGGGATCCGCGGCTGATGGCCGGCCGGGCGCCGGCCGGGCCGCCACGGCTGCGTAACTTCGTCGCCGGCGAGTTCGTCGACGGTGGGCCGACGTTCACCAAGGTCAGCCCGGTCACCGGTGAGCCGGTGTTCGAGGTTGCCGAGGCGTCGAAGTCCACGGTGGACGACGCGGTCGCCGCCGCCCGGGCGGCGCTGCGCGGGCCGTGGGGCCGGATGGGCGAGCGGGAGCGCGCCGAGGTGCTGCGCCGGGTCGCCGACGAGCTGGAACGCCGCTTCGACGACCTGGTCACCGCCGAGGTCGCCGACACCGGCAAGTCCATCGCGCAGGCCCGCACGCTGGACATCCCCCGGGGCGCGGCCAACTTCCGGGCGTTCGCGGAGATCGTGGCGACCGCGCCGACCGAGTCGTTCACCACGGTCACGCCGACCGGCGGCCGGGCGCTCAACTACGCGGTCCGCAAGCCGGTCGGCGTGGTCGCGGTGATCGTGCCGTGGAACCTGCCGCTGCTGCTGCTCACCTGGAAGGTGGCCCCCGCGCTGGCCTGCGGCAACGCCGTGATCGTCAAGCCCAGCGAGGAGACGCCGGCCTCGGCGACGGTGCTCGCCGAGGTGATGGCCGCCGCCGGCGTGCCGGACGGCGTGTTCAACCTGGTGCACGGGTTCGGGCCCGGCTCGGCCGGCGAGTTCCTCACCCGGCACCCCGGGGTGGACGCGATCACCTTCACCGGCGAGTCGGCGACCGGTGGCGCGATCATGCGGGCCGCCGCCGACGGGGTGAAGGCGGTGAGCTTCGAGCTGGGCGGCAAGAACGCCGGGCTGGTCTTCGCCGACGCCGACCTGGACGCCGCGGTGGCCGGCTCGGTGCGTTCCAGCTTCACCAACGGCGGGCAGGTCTGCCTCTGCACCGAGCGCATCTACGTCCAGCGTCCGATCTTCGAGGAGTTCACCGCCCGGCTGGCGAAGCGGGCCGGCGAGCTGGCGTACGGCTGGCCGACCGACGAGGCCACCGCCACCATGCCGCTGATCTCCCACCAGCACCGGGCCAAGGTGCTCGGCCACTACGAGCTGGCCCGCGCCGAGGGCGCCGAGGTGCTCACCGGCGGCGGCACGCCCACCTTCGGCGACGCCCGTGACGGCGGGTCGTACGTGCAGCCGACGGTGCTCACCGGGCTCGGCGCGGACGCCCGCACCAACCGTGAGGAGATCTTCGGCCCGGTGGTGCACGTCGCGCCGTTCGACACGGAGGACGAGGCGTACGCCCTCGCCAACGGCACCGAGTACGGCCTGGCGGCGACGGTGTGGACCCGCGACGTGGGCCGTGCGCACCAGGCGGGTCTCCGGCTGGACGCGGGCATCGTCTGGGTCAACACCTGGTTCCTGCGCGACCTGCGCACCCCGTTCGGCGGGGTCAAGGCGTCCGGCATCGGCCGTGAGGGTGGCGTGCACTCGTTGAACTTCTACTCCGAACTCACCAACGTCTGCGTGGACCTGTCGTGAGCCGTCGCAGCGAGGAACGGGCATGAAAGCTGACATCGAGGCCGCGAACCGGGAGCTGGCCGAGGCCCGCACCACCGGCAAGCCGTGCCCACCGCTGCGCGGCCGGCTGCTGGCCGAGGGCGACGTCGAGTCGGCGTACCGCGTGCAGCAGCTCCAGTCGCGGGCCTGGCAGGGCCAGGGTGAGCGCCGGGTCGGCGCGAAGATCGGGCTGACCTCCCGGTCGGTGCAGGAGAGCTTCGGGGTCTTCCAGCCGGACTTCGGCATGCTGACCGACGCGATGGCCGTCGCCGACGGTGCCGAGGTGGCCATCGACCGGCTGCTCCAGCCGCGGGTCGAGGCGGAGATCGCGTTCGTGCTCGGCAAGGACCTGCCCGACCCGCGGATCACCACGGCCGACCTGGTCCGCGCCGTCGACCACGTGCTGCCGGCGATCGAGATCGTCGACTCGCGGATCGCCGCCTGGGACATCTCCATCGTGGACACCGTCGCCGACAACGCCTCCAGCGGGCTCTTCGTGCTCGGCACCAGCCCGCGCCGGCTCGCCGACGTCGACCTGCGGCTCTGCGGAATGGTGCTGGAGCACGCCAGCGAGCCGGTCTCGGTCGGCGCCGGCGCGGCCTGCCTGGGCAACCCGCTGCACGCCCTGCACTGGCTGGCCGGCACCCTCGCGCACGCCGGTGACCCGCTGCGGGCCGGGGACGTGGTGCTCTCCGGGGCGCTCGGCCCGATGGTGCCGGTCACGCCGGGCGCCGCGTACGAGGCACGGATCTCCGGGCTGGGCTCGGTGCGGACCATCTTCAGCGACAGGGGCGGCGAGTGACCACTGACGTGGCGGTGCTGGGATCAGGGAACATCGGCACCGACCTGATGATCAAGGTGTTGCGGCTCAGCACCGAGCTGCGGATGGTGGCGATGGCCGGCATCGACCCGGCCTCCGACGGCCTGGCCCGGGCCCGCCGGCTCGGCGTGGCCACCACCGCCGACGGCGTGGACGGGCTGGTCGCGATGCCGGAGTTCGCCGACGTCGAGCTGGTCTTCGACGCCACGTCGGCCGGCGCGCACCGGCGCCACGACGAGGTGCTGCGCGCGCACGGCCGCACCGTGGTCGACCTGACCCCGGCCGCGCTCGGCCCGTACGTGGTGCCACCGGTCAACCTGGACGAGCACCTGCACGAGCCGAACGTGAACATGGTGACCTGCGGCGGGCAGGCGACCGTGCCGATCGTCGCCGCGGTACGCCGGGTCACCCCGGTGGCGTACGGCGAGATCGTCGCGTCGATCGCGTCGAAGTCGGCGGGGCCGGGCACCCGAGCCAACATCGACGAGTTCACCGAGACCACGGCCCGGGCCATCGAGGTGGTCGGCGGCGCCGAACGGGGCAAGGCGATCATCGTGCTGAACCCGGCGGACCCGCCGCTGCTGATGCGCGACACCGTCTACTGCCTCTGCCCGGACGTCGACGCCGACACCGCCGTCATCGCCGCCTCCGTGGCGGACATGGTGGCGACCGTGCAGGAGTACGTGCCCGGGTACCGCCTCAAGCAGGACGTGCAGTTCGACCGGGTCGAGGCGTACGTGCCGACGCTCGGACGTCAGCTCACCGCCCTGCAGGTGTCGGTCTTCCTGGAGGTCTCCGGGGCCGGGCACTACCTGCCGGCGTACGCCGGAAACCTGGACATCATGACCTCCGCCGCGCTGCGCACCGCGGAGCGGCTGGTCGCGCTGCGCTCGTCGGAGGTGACCGCACGATGACGGACCTGTACATCCAGGACGTGACGCTGCGCGACGGCATGCACGCCATCGCCCACCGGTACACGGTCGAGCAGGTTCGCGCCATCGCCGCCGCGCTGGACGCCGCCGGGGTGGCTGCGATCGAGGTGGCGCACGGCGACGGGCTCGCCGGCTCCAGCGTCAACTACGGCCACGGCGCGGCCAGCGACGCAGAGTGGATCTCGGCGGCCGCCGAGGTGCTGACCACGGCGAAGCTGACGACGCTGCTGCTGCCCGGCATCGGCACCATCGCCGACCTGAAGGCGGCGAAGGCGCTCGGGGTGACGAGCGTCCGCATCGCCACCCACTGCACCGAGGCCGACATCTCCCCCCAGCACATCTCGTGGGCGCGGGAGAACGGCATGGACGTGGCCGGGTTCCTGATGATGTCGCACATGAACGACCCGGCCGGGCTGGCCGGGCAGGCCAAGCTGATGGAGTCGTACGGGGCGCACTGCGTCTACGTCACCGACTCCGGGGGCCGGCTGCTGATGTCCGACGTGGCGCAGCGCGTCGACGCGTACCGGCAGGTGCTGGAGCCGGAGACGCAGATCGGCATCCACGCCCACCACAACCTGTCCCTCGGGGTGGCCAACAGCGTGCTCGCCGTCGAACACGGCCGGGTCACCGGGTCCGCCCCGGCCGACGCCGACGCGGCGCACGGCCGGACGGTGCGGGTGGACGCCTCCCTGGCCGGGATGGGCGCCGGCGCCGGCAACGCGCCGCTGGAGGTCTTCGTCGCGGTCGCCGAGCTGCACGGCTGGAAGCACGGCTGCGACGTGTTCGCGCTGATGGACGCCGCCGACGACCTGGTCCGCCCGTTGCAGGACCGGCCGGTCCAGGTGGACCGGGAGACGCTCTCCCTGGGGTACGCCGGGGTCTACTCCAGCTTCCTGCGGCACGCCGAACGGGCGTCGGCGAAGTACGGCGTCGACGTCCGGTCGATCCTGGTCGAGCTGGGTCGGCGCCGGATGGTCGGCGGCCAGGAGGACATGATCGTGGACGTGGCGCTGGACCTCGCCGGCAAGGAGCAGTCATGATCGGACCGGACATCGCGGGGATCGCCGAGAAGTTGGGCGCCGCCGCGGACACCGCCACCGCGATTCCGCAGCTCGCCGCCGAGGTGGGGCTGGACGTGCCGACCGCGTACGGGGTGCAGGCCGCGCTGGTGCAGCGCCGGTTGGACCGGGGCGAACGGCTGGTCGGGTTGAAGATGGGCCTGACCAGCCGGGCGAAGATGGCCCAGGTCGGCGTGGACGAGGTGATCTGGGGGCGGCTCACCGACACGATGCGGGTGCCCGACGGCGGCGCCGTCGACCCGACCGCGTACATCCACCCCCGGGTCGAGCCGGAGGTGGCGTTCCTGCTGGACCGGCTGCCCGAGCCGGGCGAGCCGGTCGGCGACTTCGCCTCGGCGGTCCGCGCGGTCGCCCCGGCCATCGAGCTGATCGACTCCCGGTACGCCGACTTCCGCTTCTCCCTCCCGGACGTGATCGCCGACAACACCTCGGCCGCCGCGTTCGTCATCGGGCCGTGGGCGCCGGTGCCGGCCGGGCTGGACAACCTCGGCGTGCTGCTGGAGGTCGACGGGCGGGTCGTCCAGGTCGGCTCGACGGCGGCGATCCTCGGCGATCCGCGCCGGGCGCTCGACGAGGGCATCCGGCTGGCCGGCCGGCACGGCGTACGGCTGGAGTCCGGGTGGGTCTTCCTGGCCGGCGCCGCCACGGCGGCTGTCCCGCTTCGTCCCGGCACCCACGTCCGCGCGGTCGTGGAGAAGCTCGGCACGGCGTCGCTGCGGGCCTCCGCGTGACCGCGCGGGTCGTGGCCGGCAAGGCCACACCGCGGGGGGCGTTTCCGCACGTCAAGGTCGCGGGCGGCTTCGTCTTCGTCTCCGGTACGTCGTCGCGGCGCCCGGACAACTCGTTCGCCGGTGTCGAGGTGGACGAGTTCGGGACCACGAACCTCGACATCCGGGTGCAGACGCGGGCGGTCATCGAGAACGTCCGGGATCTGCTGCGTTCGGTCGGCGCCGACCTGGCCGACCTCGTCCAGGTGACGTCGTACCTGGTCAACATGAACGACTTCGGTGGTTACAACGAGGTGTGGGCCGAGTTCTTCGACGCGTCGGGACCGACCCGCACGACGGTGGCGGTGCACCAGTTGCCGCACCCGCACCTGCTCATCGAGATTCAGGCCGTGGCCCTTCTTCCCTCGGGAGGTCAGTCGTGAGTGAGATCGCCGAGCCGTTCAGTTTTCCGGGATGGATCGCGGAGAACCAGCACCTGTTGAAGCCGCCGGTCGGCAACAAGGAGATGTTCCCCGGCGGGGACGACTTCATCGTGATGGTGGTGGGCGGGCCCAACCAGCGCACCGATTTCCACGTGGACCCGTACGAGGAGTTCTTCTACCAGGTCAAGGGCAACATGCACATCAACCTGATGACCCCGGAGGGGCCGCGTACGGTGCACGTGCGCGAGGGTCAGATGTGGATGCTGCCGCGGAACACCCCGCACTCGCCGCAGCGGCCGGAGGCCGGCTCGATCGGTGTCGTGGTCGAGCGGGTCCGCGAGGAGGGCACGCTGGAGACGTTCCAGTGGTACTGCCCGGAGTGCGGGCACAAGGTGCACGAGGTGGAGTTGCAGGTCCGGGACATCGCCGCCGACCTGCCGCCGGTGTTCCAGGCGTTCTACGCCGACGAGGCCGCGCGCACCTGCGCCAACTGCGGCACACTGCACCCGGGCAAGGGCTGATGCCCGCACGCGTGGTCGATGTGCACACGCACGTCGTACCGAAGGGATGGCCGGACCTCGGCGCCGCGTGCGGCGGGTCCGGCTGGCCGTGGCTGCGGGTCGACTCCGAGCGGGCCGCGATGATCATGGTGGGGGATTCGGAGTTCCGGCCGGTCGGCGCCGAGTGTTGGGACGCGGCGAGCCGACTGGCCGACATGGACGCGGACGGCGTGGACGTGCAGGTCGTGTCGCCGACCCCGGTCTTCTTCAGCTACGACCGCCCCGCCGACCAGGCGGTGAAGGTGGCCCGGATCTTCAACGACCTGACCCTGAAGGTCACCGCGGGCGGCGGCGACCGGCTGGTGCCGTTCTGCCAGGTGCCGTTGCAGGACCCGGACGCCGCCTGCGCCGAACTGGACCGCTGCCTGGCCGCCGGGCACGTCGGCGTGGAGATCGGCAACCACGTCGGTGACCGGGACCTCGACGACGCCGGCGTGGTCACCTTTCTCCAGCACTGCGCCGAGGTGGGCGCGCCGGTCTTCGTCCATCCGTGGGACATGCCGGGCGGCCCCCGGCTGGACCGGTGGATGGCCCGCTGGCTCACCGGGATGCCCGCCGAGACGCACCTGTCGGTGCTGGCCATGATCCTGGGCGGCGTCTTCGACCGGGTGCCGGAGACGTTACGGATCTGCTTCGCGCACGGCGGCGGCAGCTTCCCGTTCTGGCTGGGCCGCGCCGACAACGCCTGGCACCGCCGCGGCGACCTGGTCCGTGGCGCGTCGGCGGCTCCGCCCAGCAGCTACGTCGACCGGTTCAGCGTCGACTCGGTGGTCTTCGCGCCGCCCGCGCTGCGTCTGCTGGTCGACACCATGGGGGAGGACCGGGTGCTGGTCGGCAGCGACTACCCGTACCCCCTGGGTGAGCGGCCGGCCGGCGCGGTGGTCCGCGCGGCCGACTTCCTCACCGACGACCAGCGCGACAAGCTCCTCTCCACCAACGCCCTGCGCTTCCTGCACGGCTGACGCGGTCGGTGCAGGAGCAGATCTTGGACACTTTCCGTCCTCCGCGAACGGAAAGTGTCCACGATCTACGTGTCGGCGGGCCGCGCGCCGGGTTGGGAGTCTGATTGGTCCGTCTCCGGTCGTCGGCGCGTGTCGAGTGCACCGAGGGCTGACGGGCGGCAGGATGACGGGATGGCCGAGCCGCACGACCTGACCGCGTTGGAGCAGGCCGCCGCCCTGGCGCGCGGCGAGCTGTCCAGCGGGGACCTGGTCGAGCACTACCTGCGCCGGGTGGCGGCGATCGGCGACACCGTGGGCGCGTTCGTCACGCTCACTCCGGAACTGGCCCGGGAGGCCGCCCACGCGGCCGACGCCGTGCCCGCCGAGGGACGTGGCCCACTGCACGGCGTACCGACCGCGATCAAGGACCTCACCCTCACCGCAGGGGTCCGCACCACCTTCGGGTCGGCCGCCTTCGTCGACTTCGTACCGCCGGTCGACGCCGACGTGGTCCGGTTCATCAAGGCCGCCGGTCTGGTGAGCCTGGGTAAGACGACGTGCTCCGAGCTGGGCTGCTCGCTCTACTCGGAGGGCCGGGTCGCGCCACCGGCCCGCAATCCGTGGCAGCTCGCGTACACCGCCGGCGGGTCCAGCGGCGGCGCGGCGGCGGCGGTGGCGGCCGGGCTGGTCCCGGTCGCCCAGGGCTCCGACGGCGGCGGCTCGCTGCGCATCCCGGCGTCGCTCTGCGGCCTGGTCGGCTACAAGCCCAGCCGTGGCCTGGTCTCCGGCGGGCCGCTCGGCTCCGGCGCGTTCGGCCTGCCCACCAGCGGGCCGCTCGGCCGCACCGTCACGGACGTCGCCGCGCTGCTCGACGTCATGGCCGTGCCGGTGCCCGGTGAGCCCTACCTGCCGCCGGCCGCGCCCCCCGGGGGCTACCTGGCCGCCGCCCGCCGGGCCGAGCCCGGCCGACTGCGGATCGGCCGGTTCACCACCCCGATGCTCGCCGACGAACCGGTGCACCCGGACTGCGTGGCCGCCGTGGACCGGGCGACCGCGCTGCTCACCGCCGCCGGCCATGAGGTGGTCGAGGTGCCCGCGCCGCTCGGGCCGGAGGCGTGGCCGCTGTTCGAAATCATCTGGTACGTGCTGGCGCTGGCCCCGGTGCCGCCGCAGCGGGAGTCGGAGCTGCTGCCGCTGACCCGGCTGCTGCGGGCCCGGGGCGCCGAGGTCTCCGCCGGGACCCTGGCCGCCACCCTCGGCGAGTTGCAGGCCCAGGTCCGCCTGGGTGCCCGCCGCACCGCCAACTGTGACCTGCTGCTCTGCCCCACCCTGGCCGCGCCGCAGGCACCCGTCGGCTGGTTCACAGCGGACGGTGACCCGGCGGCCGATTTCGACCGGCAACGCCGCTTCTCGCCCTACTGCGCCATCTTCAACGTCACCGGCGACCCCTCGGTGTCCCTGCCGCTGGGCACGACCACCGACGGTCTGCCCGTCGGGGTGCTGCTCACCGGCCGGTACGGCGACGACGCGCGGCTCATCGCGGCCGCTGCGCAACTGGAAAACTGGAGTGACGGATGGGATCGGCACCCCGCAATCTGGCGGGCCGTCGACTCCGCTAACGTGAATGGCGACGGAGTCGACCGGTCGTCATCATGATCGTTCACCCGACCCGGTTGTTCGAGGTCCTTCTTCCGCCTGGGGGCGTTGGGATTGTCTGTTACCGAGACATTGCTGGTCTTCGTCGGCATCCCGGCGGCGGCGGTGCTGGTGATCGCCGGCCTGGCGTACGCCGGCAGTCGCGGCGCTGGTAGCGCCGGCGGTGGTGGTGGCTCCAAGCGCTACCGGCCGGGCCGGCCCTTCGACTTCACTCCGGTCTGGTTCCTGGGCCGCCCGGAGCAGCTGGCCGACTCGGCCGGCACCGCGCTGGCGGCGGGCGCGCAGGCGCCGGCGCTGACCAGCCACAAGCTTGAGCAGGCCAGCGTCGAGGCGCCGGCCGGTGGAACCGGAGGCGCAAGTGACCGTTGGTGAGGAGCAGACCGGGACGGCGAATCCGCCCGAGGTGCTGGACGGGCCGTTCACGACCCGCCAGTTGCTGCGCATCGACGAGGCGCTGCGCCTGGCCGACCAGGGCACCGGCCTGGTCTTCTCGGTCTTCGTCGGCGGTCTCGACGAGCCGGTCCGGGAGCACGCCCAGCGGCTGCACCGCCAGCTCGCCAACCCCGACCGGTCGGTGCTGATCGCGGTGTCGCCCAACCAGCGGCAGTTGGAGGTCGTCACCGGGCGGCACGCCCGCAAGCGCATCCCCGACACGTACGCCAAGCTGGCCGCGCTCTCCATGGTCGGGGCGTTCAGCGGGGGCGACCTGGCCGGCGGCATCATCAACGGCCTCGACCAGCTCGCCAGCCACGCCGGCAAGGGCTGAGCGCAACTCGTACGACGAAGCCCGGCCCGCTGACCAGCGGGCCGGGCTTCGGTCTGTGCGGGGGCCGGCGAGGGTCGGCGCGGGCTTCCACCCACGCCGACCCCTCTGTCGTACGTGATCAGGCGATCTGGGCGTCCTTCGCGCGGGCCTTGAGCGCCCGCATGACGCCGTCGCGGCCCTCGGCGACGAGCCGGCGCAGCGGGCCGGGGTGCCCGTCGCCGGCCAGCCACGCGTCGGTGGCCGCCACCGTGTCGTCCTCCACCAGGTAGGTCGGGTACGCCAGCTGGGCGAACTCCTGCGCCGGCTCGCTGTCCCGGGTGGCCCACACCTGGCCGACCGCCGCGAAGTACCGCTCCCGGTACGGGGCGACCAGCTCCACCTGCGCCGGGTGGGCGAAGCCCTGCAACAGCGCCCGGTGCCGCCAGTTGGGCAGAGCGTCGGGGCCGGTCAGCAGCGCCCACACGGCGGCCTTGTTCTCCGCGGTCGGCACCAGCGCGTGCGCGTACGCGGCCTCCCGCTCGCCGCTGGCGGTGCGGTCACCGGCCAGCTCCGCCTCGATCTCGGCCGCGCCGGCCGCACCGTTGGCCACCAGCGCGCCGAGCACCGTCCACCGCAGCTCGGTGTCGACGGTCAGCCCGGCCGGCACGCCGGAGCCGTCCAGCCAACCGCGCAGGGTGGCCAGGTCCTCCTCGGAGCGGGCCGCCGAGGCGTACGCCCGGGCCCAGGCCAGCTGGAATCCGCTGCCCGACTCGGCCGCCGCGAGCGCGTCCCGCGCCGTGCGGGCCAGGTCGGCCCAGCCGGTCGGTGCCCACGCGGGGTCGGCGTACAGGGTGAGCGTGGTGGTCGCCTGCCGCAGGGTGGCGGTGACCAGGTTGATGTCGGTCTCGGCGGGCAGCCCGCTGACCACCAGCGCCACGTAGTCGCGGGCCGCCAGCTCGGCGTCCCGGGTCATGTCCCACGCCGCGGTCCAGCACAGGGCCCGGGCCAGCGACGACTCGAAGCCGCCGATGTGCTGCACCACCGCGGCCATCGACCGGTCGTCGAGGCGCAGCTTGGTGTAGCTCAGGTCGTCGTCGTTGAGCAGCAGCACGTCGGCCGCGCGGACGCCGCGCAGCTCGGCGAGGTCGGTCCGCTCGCCGGTCACGTCCACCTCGTGCCGCTCGCGGCGGACCAGCCGCCCGTCGGTAAGGTCGTACAGGCCCACGCCGATGCGGTGCGTCCGCAGCGTCGGGTATGCGGCCGGCGCCTCCTGCCGGATGACGACCTGCTGGTACGCGCCGTCCGCGCCGATGGTCACCTCCGGCCGCAGCGTGTTGACCTGCGCGGTCTCCAGCCACTGCGCGGCGAACTTGCGCAGCTCCCGGCCGGAGGCCGCCTCCAGCTCGGTGAGCAGGTCGTCGAAGGTGGCGTTGCCCCAGGCGTGCTTGCCGAAGTATGCCCGCAGCCCGGCCACGAACGGCTTCTCACCCACGTACGCGACGAGCTGCTTGAGCACGCTCGCGCCCTTGGCGTAGGTGATGCCGTCGAAGTTGACCTCCACGGCTTCCATGTCCGGCATCTCGGTGTAGACCGGGTGGGTGGAGGAGAGCTGGTCCTGCCGGTAGCCCCAGTTCTTCCGGATGGACAGGAACGTCGTCCACGCCTCGGTGAACCGGGTGGCGTTGGTGTTGCACCAGTGGCTGGCCCACTCGGCGAACGACTCGTTCAGCCACAGGTCGTTCCACCAGCGCATGGTGACCAGGTCGCCGAACCACATGTGGGCCATCTCGTGCAGGATCGTGTTGGCGCGCTGCTCGTACTCGAAATCGGTGACCTGGGAGCGGAACAGGTAGTGCGACTCGGCGTGCGTCACGCAGCCGAAGTTCTCCATCGCGCCGGCGTTGAAGTCGGGCACCCAGAGCTGGTCGTACTTCGGCAGCGGGTAGCGCACCCCGAACTTCTCGTGGAAGAAGTCGAAGCCCTGCTTGGTGATCAGGAACAGGTCGTCCGAGTCGAGGTACGGCGCCATCGACGCCCGACAGAACGCGCCCAGGTCGATGCCGTCGTGGGTGTCGCGCACCTCGTGGTACGGCCCGGCGCAGAGCGCCGTGATGTACGTGCTCATCCGGGGCGACTCGGTGAAGTGGAGGGTCTTGAGCCCCTCACCCGCCGGCTCCTCACTCTGCACCGGCATGTTGGACACCACCCGCCAGTGCGCCGGCACGGTGGCGTGCCAGGTGTACACGCTCTTCAGGTCCGGCTGGTCGAAGCAGGCGAAGACCCGCTGCGCGTCGGCCGTCTCGAACTGGCTGTAGAGGTACGTCTCGCCGTCCACCGGGTCGACCGTGCGGTGCAGACCCTGACCGCTGTTGGAGTAGCCGAAGTCGGCCTCGACCACCAGGGTGTTCTCGCTGTCCAGCCCGGACAGGGTCAGGCCCTTCTCGGCCGACCAGTCGGACAGGTCGACCGGAGCGCCGTTCAACGTGGCGGAACGCACCGCATCGGCGGCCACCTCGATGAAGGTGCTCGCGCCCGGCTCGGCGCAGCGGAATCGGACCTCGGTCGTCGACCGGAACGTGCGGCCGTCGGCCGCCAGCACGGCGGTCGACAGGTCCAGGCTGATGTCGTACCCCGTCACGTCGAGCAGGCGGGCCCGCTCGGTCGCCTCCACCTGCGTCAGGTTGCGCACTCCCGGCACTGTTCGTCTCCATCCCACATCTCGCCGTACGCCCGGCGGCGCCCGTCTGCCGACCGCCCGTGGCGGCCGGTCCGGAACCGAGTCTTCCACGTACCGGTAGCCGGCGGTGGCCGAGGTCACGCTCTGATTCGGGTGCCGGCCGGCGCGGGCCGGGGTGAAAATTCGTGGAGACGCCGGATCGCCGGCGCCACCTGTCGCGAAGGGACCTCACCGTGACCGAACGTGTCGCTGTGGACATGTGGTTCGACCCGGCCTGCCCGTGGGCGTGGATCACCTCGCGCTGGCTGCTCGAGGTCGAGAAGGTCCGTGACGTGGACATCCGCTTCCACGTGATGAGCCTGGCCGTGCTCAACGAGGGCCGGGACGAGCTGCCCGAGGAGTACAAGTCGTTCCTGAGCACCGCCTGGGGCCCGGTGCGGCTCTGCATCGCCGCCGAGCAGCGGTACGGCGGCGACGTCCTCCGCAAGCTCTACACCGCACTCGGCACCCGGATCCACCTCGGCAAGGAGGAGCGGGGTCGGGAGCTCTACGTCGCCGCGCTGGCCGACGCCGACCTGGACCCGGCGCTGGTCGAGGCCGCGGACAGCACCGAGTACGACGAGGCGCTGCGGGCCAGCCACGAGGCCGGTATGCGGCCGGTCGGGCAGGACGTGGGCACCCCGGTGATCCACGCGCCCGGCCCGGACGGCGGTCAGGTGGCGTTCTTCGGCCCGGTGATCACGCCGGCGCCGAAGGGGGAGGCTGCCGGCCGGCTCTGGGACGGCGTACTGCTGGTCGGCGGCACGCCGGGCTTCTACGAGCTCAAGCGCACCCGTGAGCAGGGCCCGATCTTCGACTGATCCACGACCACCACGCGCCCCCGTTCGGACACCGTCGGCTGCCCGGGCGGGGACGTGTCGCGTCGGACGCCGGGTGCGCTCCCGGGGGCCGGGAACGGTCACGGCGTCACCGGTGGGCGGGCGGCCTCGTTTCCCTCGGTGTCCGCCGCAGCGACCCGCAGGGCCGCACCCCGCAGCTCGTGGAGGCAATCCCGATGGCCAAGCACCGTGCGTCCGGTGACGATCAGCTGACCCGGCAGGGGGTGATCGAGACTCCCGGCGCGGCCTACTGGTCGGTCGACGACTCCCGCTGGCCGGTGGTCCGTCCCGACCTTCCCGCCCACCTGGTGGACCTGCTCGCCCCGCCCATCGTGGTCGGCGTGGCACGGGTCCCGGTCACCTCCCGCCTGACCCCGCCCGCCGACATCGCGGCGGCCGATCTTCCGGCGCCGCTCGCGGTGCCCGCGCCGGCCGTCCAGCCGGCTCCCGTACCGCCCGCGCCGGCCGTCCAGCCGGCTCCCGTACCGTCCGCGCCGGCCGTCCCGTCGTTGGTCGCGCCGGCCGTGCAGCCGCCGAT
>NZ_RCVI01000261.1:0-94108 GCF_003667455.1 Micromonospora sp. CV4
GTCGGCCCGCGCCGAGCCGCCGCCGCCAGCGCGACCGGCGGGCCGGCGGCACTGCGGCGGCCAGGATCGCGTCGGTCCGGTCGGGCGGTTCGGTGACCAGGCGGGTACGCACCCGACGGGTCACCCCGGCCGCCACCGTGAACCAGGCCCGGCACTCCGCGCACCCGTCGAGGTGCCGCTGCCCCGCTGCCCGTTCCTCGGCGGTCTCCTCGCCGTCCAGCTGCGCCGACAGGACCTCCCGCCACTGCTCACACCCCATGTACGGGTAGTCGGTCCGGCCCCCGCTCCAGTTCCCGGAGGCCCGGGCGGGTTGTGGAATACTCGCCGGACCATGACGCGCTACGGCCTGCTGATCCTGCCCTCCACCAACCGGGTGTACGCCCGCTCCGCCATCGACCTCACCCGGGCCGAGCTGGAGATCTTCGGCCACTCGGCGCTGGACGGCCGGATCGGCGAGCTGGACACCGAGGTCGTCGGAGGAGCGTCCTACGTCACCTTCACCGGCGACGGGCTGACCGAGCGGGACCTGGCCGTCCTGGGCAATCTCTCCGCCGGGTACGCGCTGTTCGAGATCGTCGGCGACCTGCTGCGCCCGATCGAGTGGAACCGGCTGGACCGCTACGACGACGACCTGATCACCATCCAGAAGTACCCGGGCAAGACCAACGAGCAGTTCACCAAGCTGCTGCTCAACGTCACGCTGCTCGCCTCGGACTGGGCCGCCGAGCTGACCAGCCGGCGGTTCCGGGTGCTCGACCCGCTCTGCGGTCGGGGCACCACCCTCAACCAGGCGCTGATGTACGGCTTCGACGCCGCCGGGGTCGAGCGCGACCAGAAGGACGTCGAGGCCTACCGGGCGTTCGTCACGACCTGGCTGAAGCAGAAGCGGATCAAGCATCGGGTGCTGGAGTCGGGGCCGGTGCGTCGGGAGCGCAAGGTCGTCGGTCGCCGGGTGCGGATCGAGCTGGCCCCTACCCGCGAGGCGCACAAGGCCGGGGACCTGCAACTGCTGGACGTGGTCAACGCCGACACCACCCGCGCCGGGGAGTTCTTCCGGCCGGAGACCGTCGACCTGGTCGTCGCGGACGCCCCGTACGGCGTCCAGCACGGCAGTCGTACCGCCGATCATGGCCTGACCCGGGACCCGCTGGCGCTGCTCGCGGACGCCGCGCCGGTCTGGGCTCGGCTGTTGCGCCCCGGTGGGGCGCTCGGCATCTCCTGGAACACCCACGTGGCCAGCCGGGACGACGCGGCGGCCGCGCTGGCCGCCGCCGGCCTGACCGTGGTCGACGCGGAGCCGTACCGCGCGTTGCGGCACCGGGTGGACCAGTCGATCATGCGTGACGTGCTGGTGGCCCGTAAGCCGGCCTGACCGGCCTCCGCCCCCGCCGCGCCATGCGCCACCCCATCTGGGTCGCGCCTGGTCCCTCCGTGCGTCCTTTGCTCTGCACCCGCGGAGGCGACAGTCACGGTCTGTAGCTGGTGCCTCCGTAGGTGCAGAGCAAAGGACGGACAACTGGTCTTGACCTCGAGGAGCAGCGAGGTCTGTGCCGCATTTCACCTGCTGACTCGGCGGGTGTGAAAACCGCGTCAAGAAATGGTTCACCGCCGTCATGGTCGCGTTATGACCCCTGCCGTCGGGGAGGTGGTGGGGCTTTGATTGCCCGGCGCGACCGGAAGGCGGTCGCGACGAACCTTTCCGCTATGAGGAGTCAGCGTGTCTGACGTGGTGTTCGTGGTCCTGACCGTGGCGCTGTTCGCAGCGCTCGCCCTGGTGGTCCGGGCGGTGGAGAAGCTGTGAACGCGGTCAATGCCGTCGGTCTGGTGCTCGCGATCGTCCTGGGCGCGTTCCTGGTGTTCGCCCTGTTGTTTCCGGAGCGCTTCTGATGACCATGACAACAGCGGGCATCATCTTCGTGCTGGCGCTGGTGGCGGCCCTGGTCGCCGTCCACAAGCCGTTCGGTGACTACATGTTCCGGGCGGTCTCCGGCACCCGGCAGTCCCGGGTCGAGCGGGGGATCTACCGCCTGGTCGGGGTCAACCCGGCCGCCGAGCAGACCTGGGGGGTGTACGCCCGCAGCGTGCTGGCGTTCTCCGCGATCTCGCTCCTGTTCCTGTACCTGTTCCAGCGGGTGCAGAACCACCTGTGGCTGTCACTGGGCTTCGACCCGGTGGTGCCGCACGGCGCATGGAACACGGCCGTGTCGTTCGTGGCCAACACCAACTGGCAGTCGTACTCGGGTGAGTCGACCATGGGTCACCTGGTGCAGATGGCCGGCCTGGCCGTGCAGAACTTCGTGTCGGCGGCGGTCGGCATCGCGGTGGCGGTGGCGCTGCTGCGGGGATTCGCCCGCAGCCGCACCGGCCAGCTCGGCAACTTCTGGGTCGACCTGACCCGGATCACCCTGCGGATCCTGTTGCCGGTCGCCGTGCTCGGCGCCATCGCGCTGATGATCGGCGGGGCGGTGCAGAACCTGTCCGGCGGCACCGACGTGACGACGCTGACCGGCGGCTCCCAGACGATCACCGGTGGTCCGGTGGCCAGCCAGGAGGTCATCAAGCTGCTGGGCACCAACGGTGGCGGCTTCTACAACGTCAACAGCGCCCACCCGTTCGAGAACCCCACCACCTGGACGAACTGGCTGCAGATCTTCCTGATCCTGCTGATCCCGTTCAGCATGCCCCGGGTGTTCGGCCGGATGGTCGGGCAGAAGCGCCAGGGCTACGCCATCGCCGCGGTCATGGCCATCCTCGCGTTCGCCAGCGTGGTCATCACCAACGTCTTCGAGTTGGTTGGCCACGGCACGGTGCCGCAGGCGGTCGGAGCGGCGCTGGAGGGCAAGGAGGTCCGGTTCGACGTGTCGAACTCGGCCACCTTCGCCGCCGCCACGACGCTGACCTCGACCGGCGCGGTCAACTCGTTCCACGACTCGTACACCCCGCTCGGCGGCATGATGACGATGTTCAATATGATGCTCGGCGAGGTCGCCCCGGGCGGTACGGGGTCCGGTCTCTACGGCCTGCTCATCCTCGCGGTGATCACCGTCTTCGTGGCCGGCCTGATGGTGGGCCGCACCCCCGAGTACCTGGGTAAGAAGATCGGCTCGCGGGAGATCAAGTTCGCCTCGCTCTACTTCCTGATCACGCCCATCCTGGTGCTGGTCGGCACGGCGGCGGCCTTCGCCACCGGCAACAACTCCACCGCGCTCAACGTCGGGCCGCACGGCCTCTCCGAGGTGCTCTACGCGTTCACCTCGGCCAGCAACAACAACGGCTCCGCCTTCGGCGGCATCACGGTCAACACCACCTGGTGGGACACCGCGCTCGGGTTGTGCATGCTGCTGGGCCGGTTCCTGCCGATCATCTTCGTGCTCGCGTTGGCCGGCTCACTGGCCCGCCAGGCACCCACCCCCGCGTCCGAGGGCACCCTGCCGACCCACCGACCGCTGTTCATCGGCATGGTCGTCGGCGTCACGGTCGTCCTCGTCGCGCTGACCTTCCTGCCCGCACTCGCGCTCGGCCCGCTGGCCGAAGGGCTGTGACCATCATGAGGAACGAGGACATGTCCGTCACCTCTGTGACATCCGGGACCGGCGAGCAACCGACGCCCGGCACTCCCGCGACCCAGGGCAACCGGGTCGGCGGGGGTCTGCTCGACCCCAAGCAGTTGATCCGGTCCCTGCCGGACGCGCTGCGCAAGCTCGACCCGCGCACGCTGTGGCGCAACCCGGTGATGCTGATCGTGGAGGCCGGAGCGGCCTTCACCACCGTCCTGGCGGTCACCGACCCGTCGGTCTTCGCCTGGGCGATCACCGTCTGGCTCTGGCTGACCGTGGTCTTCGCCAACCTCGCCGAGGCCGTCGCGGAGGGCCGGGGCAAGGCCCAGGCCGCCGCGCTGCGGCAGGCCAAGCAGGACACCATCGCCACCCGGCTGGTCGACTGGACCCCGGGTGCCCGGGCCAACGCCTACCGTGACGAGGCGGTGCCCGCGCCGCAGCTGCGTCAGGGCGACATCGTGCTGGTCGAGGCCGGCGGCATCATCCCCGGCGACGGCGACATCGTCGAGGGCATCGCCAGCGTCGACGAGTCGGCCATCACCGGCGAGTCGGCCCCGGTCATCCGGGAATCCGGTGGCGACCGCAGCGCGGTCACCGGAGGCACGAAGGTGCTCTCCGACCGGATCATCGTGAAGATCACCCAGAAGCCGGGGGAGAGCTTCATCGACCGGATGATCGCCCTGGTCGAGGGCGCCAACCGGCAGAAGACGCCGAACGAGATCGCGCTGAACATCCTGCTCGCCGCGCTCACGATCATCTTCCTGCTGGCCGTGGTCACCCTCCAGCCGCTGGCCATCTTCTCCAAGGCGTACCAGGCGGCCGCGCCGGACAGCGGCGCGATCACCGACTCCGGTGTCACCGGGGTGGTGCTGATCTCGCTGCTCGTCTGCCTGATCCCCACCACCATCGGCGCGCTGCTCTCCGCCATCGGCATCGCCGGCATGGACCGCCTCGTCCAGCGCAACGTGCTCGCCATGAGCGGCCGGGCCGTCGAGGCGGCCGGCGACGTCAACACCCTCCTGCTGGACAAGACCGGCACCATCACGCTGGGCAACCGGCAGGCCGCCGAGTTCGTACCGGTCGAAGGGGTGACGGCCGCGACCCTGGCCGACGCCGCGCAACTGTCCAGCCTGGCCGACGAGACCCCCGAGGGTCGCTCGGTGGTGGTGCTGGCGAAGAACGAGTTCGGGCTCCGCGAGCGCGAGCCCGGCGTGATGCCGCACGCCACGTTCGTACCGTTCACCGCGCAGACCCGGATGAGCGGCGTCGACATGACCCCGGACGGCAGCGTGGACGGCGGGGCGGTGGGCACGGCCCGTCGGGTCCGCAAGGGCGCCGCCGCCGCGGTGATGAAGTGGGTACGCGAGAACGGCGGACACCCGACCGAACAGGTCGGCGAGATCGTGGACGCGATCAGCGGCACCGGTGGCACCCCACTGGTCGTCGCCGAGCACGTCGACGGTGAGCCCGCCCGAGCCCTGGGCGTCATCCACCTCAAGGACGTCGTCAAGTCCGGCATGCGGGAGCGGTTCGACGAGATGCGCCGGATGGGCATCCGGACCGTGATGATCACCGGTGACAACCCGCGTACCGCGAAGGCGATCGCCGACGAGGCCGGGGTGGACGACTTCCTGGCCGAGGCGACGCCCGAGGACAAGCTCGCGCTCATCAAGCGGGAGCAGGAGGGTGGCCGGCTGGTCGCGATGACCGGTGACGGCACCAACGACGCACCGGCGCTCGCCCAGGCCGACGTCGGGGTGGCGATGAACACCGGCACGTCGGCCGCCAAGGAGGCCGGCAACATGGTCGACCTCGACTCGGACCCGACCAAGCTGATCGAGATCGTGGAGATCGGCAAGCAGTTGCTGATCACCCGGGGTGCGCTGACCACGTTCAGCATCTCCAACGACATCGCGAAGTACTTCGCGATCATCCCGGCCATGTTCGCCGGCCTCTACCCGAGCCTGGACGCGCTGAACATCATGCGGCTGTCCAGCGCGGAGTCGGCGATCCTCTCCGCCGTCATCTTCAACGCCCTGGTGATCATCGCGCTGATCCCGCTCGCCCTGCGCGGCGTGCGGTACCGGCCGGCCGCCGCGTCGAAGCTGCTCAGCCGCAACCTGCTGGTGTACGGACTGGGCGGCGTCATCGTGCCGTTCATCGGGATCAAGCTCATCGACCTGCTCATCCAGTTCATCCCGGGGATTTCGTGATGCGCCTACCCACCTGGCTCGCCCAACACCTCGCCGCCCTGCGCGCCGTACTCGTCTTCACGGTGCTGCTCGGCCTGGTCTATCCGCTGGCCCTGGTAGCGCTCGGTCAGCTGCCCGGCCTCAACCACAAGGCCGACGGCTCGCTGATCACCGTCGGTGGGAACACCGTCGGCAGCGCGCTGATCGGGCAGTCCTTCACCGACGCGGACGGCAACCCCATCCCGCGGTACTTCCAGTCCCGCCCCTCCGCCGCCGGCGACGGCTACGACCCGACCTCCACCTCGGCCAGCAACCTCGGCCCCGAGAGCGTGGTCGACACCATCGCCACCGACCCGGAGGAGTCCAGCGAGAGCCTGCTCACCCAGGTCTGCGGGCGCAGCAAGTCCGTCGGCGAGCTCAACGGCGTCGACGGCGCGCGCCCGTTCTGCACCGCCGACGGGGTGGGCGCCGTGCTGGCGGTCTTCCGCGCGGACGGTCTGACCGGCCCGGTCACCCGGGTGGTCAGTGTCAACCAGACCGCGCCGGCCACCCCGTTCGTCCCCTCCTACCAGGGGGTGCCGGTGGAGCTGGCCCAGCCCGGCGAGGACTACGTCGCCGCCGGTGGCGTGGTCACCCCGATCCGCGGCAACGCCCCCGCCGACCCGGCCGTGCCGGCTGACGCGGTCACCGCCAGCGGCAGCGGCCTCGACCCGCAGATCAGCCCGGCGTACGCCGAGCTGCAGGTGAACCGGGTCGCGCGCGAGCGTGGCGCGGACCTGGAGGCGGTGCGCCGGCTGGTGGCTGAGCACACCACCGGGAGGGGGCTCGGCTTTCTGGGCGAGCCCGGGGTCGACGTGCTGGAGCTGAACATCGCGCTCGACGAACAGTTCCCGCCCCGCTGACCGTGTCGGGAAGGGCCCCTTCACCCGCACCAGGTGGGCAGAAGGGGCCCTTCCTTTCAGAGAGGATGGTTCCCGTGGCACGCGGAGAACTGCGCATCTACCTCGGGGCCGCTCCCGGCGTCGGCAAGACGTACACCATGTTGGAGGAGGCGCGGCGGCGGGCCGCGCGCGGCACCGACGTGGTGATCGGCTTCGTGGAGACCCACGGCCGCCAGCACACCGCGGCCATGGTCGGCGACCTGGAGCAGGTCCCGCGCCGCACGATGAGCTACCGGGGCGCCGAGTTCACCGAGATGGACCTCGACGCCGTGCTGGCCCGCCGGCCGGAGATCGCGGTGGTGGACGAGCTGGCCCACACCAACGTGCCCGGTTCCCGGCACGACAAGCGCTGGCAGGACATTCAGGAGCTGCTCGACGCGGGAATCGACGTGCTGTCCACGGTCAACGTGCAGCACCTGGAATCGGTCAACGACGTCGTCGCCCAGATCACCGGCACCACCCAGCGGGAGACCGTGCCGGACGAGATCGTCCGCGCCGCCGAGCAGGTCGAGCTGGTCGACATGACCCCCGAGGCGCTGCGCCGGCGGATGGCGCACGGCAACATCTACCGCCCCGACAAGATCGATGCGGCGCTGGGCAACTACTTCCGGGTCGGCAACCTCACCGCGCTGCGCGAACTGGCGTTGCTCTGGCTCGCCGACAAGGTCGACGAGCAACTCGACCGGTACCGCAGCCAGCAGGGCATCGAGGCCACCTGGGAGGCCCGGGAACGCGTCGTGGTGGCGTTGACCGGCGGCCCGGAGGGCGAGACGCTGATCCGCCGTGCGGCGCGGGTCGCGGCCCGCAGCAAGGGCGCCGACCTGCTCGCCGTGCACGTGGCCCGCAGCGACGGCCTCGCCGGCGCCGACCCGGCCCAGCTGGCCCGCCAGCGGGTGCTGGTGGAGAGCCTCGGCGGCACCTACCACCAGGTGCTCGGCGCCGACGTGCCAGCGGCGTTGCTGGACTTCGCCCGTGGCGTGAACGCCACCCAGCTGGTGCTCGGCGCCAGCCGGCGGGGCCGCTTCGCGCAACTGTTCGCCCGCGGCGTCGGCGTGACCACCACCGCGCTCTCCGGCTCGATCGACGTGCACCTGGTCACCCACACCGAGGCCGGTAGGGGACGCCGGGCGGGGGCCGTGCCGGCGGCGCTGTCCCGGCGGCGCCGGTTGCTCGGCTTCGCCCTGGCCGTGTTCGGCATGCCACTGCTCACCCTGCTGCTGAGGACGCTGCCCGACCTGACGCTGACCAACGACATCCTGCTCTTCCTCACCGGGGTCGTCGGGGTCGCGCTGGTCGGCGGGCTGTGGCCGGCCCTGGTCGCCGCGCTCGGCGGTTCGCTGCTGCTGAACTGGTTCTTCACCCCGCCCTACCGCACGCTGACCATCGCCGAGGCGGACAACCTGCTCGCCCTGGCCGTCTTCGTCGGCGTCGCGCTGGCGGTGAGCTGGATCGTCGACGTGGCCGCCCGGCGGACCCGCGAGGCGGCGCGGGCCGCCGCCGACGCGCAGACCCTCGCCGCCGTGGCCGGCGGCGTGCTGCGCGGCGAACGTCCGCTGCCCGCGCTGCTGGACCAGCTCCGGGAGACCTTCGGGCTGCGCGCGGTGAGCGTGCTGGAGCTGGCCGAGGAGGCCAGCGGACGGCCGGGGCGGGCCCGCGAGGAGCACGCCTGGCGCGTGGTCGCCAGCATCGGCGAGCGGCCCGCCTGCACACCCGACGAGGGCGAGACGGCGGTGCCGGTCGACGAGCGGATCACCGTCGTGCTCAGCGGCCGCCGGCTGGAGGCGGCCGACCGGCGGATCGTCGAGGCGTTCGCCGCGCAGGCCGCCCTCGCGCTGCGCCAGGAGCGGCTGGCTGAGGAGGCGGCCACCGCCCGACCCCTCGCCGCGGCGGACCGGATGCGCACCGCGCTGCTCGCCGCGGTGAGCCACGACCTGCGTACCCCGTTGGCCTCGGCGAAGGCGGCGGTGACCAGCCTGCGCAGCCCCGACATCGAGTTCGACGAGAGCGACCGCGAGGAGCTGCTGGAGACTGCCGAGGAGTCGCTGGACCGGCTCGCCCGGTTGGTCGGGAATCTGCTCGACATGAGCCGGCTCCAGGCCGGCGTTCTCGGCATCACGCCGACCGCGATCGGCCTGGAGGACGCCGTACCCCGGGCGCTGGACGAACTCGGCCCGCCCGCCGCGGCCGTCGGCACCGACATCCCGCCCGACCTGCCGGCGGCCACCGCCGACCCCGGCCTGCTGGAACGGGTGCTGGTCAACGTCATCGCGAACGCGCTGCGGTACAGCCCGCCCGGACAGCCGCCCACCGTCACCGCGAGCGCACACGCCGGCCAGGTGGAGCTGCGGATCATCGACCGTGGTCCGGGCATCCCGGAGGACCAGTGGGAGCACGTCTTCCTGCCGTTCCAGCGCCTCGGTGACCGGGACAACCAGACCGGCGTCGGCCTCGGGCTCGCCCTGTCCCGGGGTCTCGCCGAGGCGATGGGTGGCAGCATCAGCCCCGAGACCACGCCCGGCGGCGGGCTCACCATGGTGCTGCGGCTGCCCGCCGCCGCGCAGACCAGCTCGGAGGGGCCACCGGAATGACGCGCATCCTGGTCGTCGACGACGAACCGCAGATCCTGCGGGCGCTGCGGATCAACCTGCGCGCCCGCCGGTACGACGTGGACATCGCCGGCACCGGGGCGGCCGCGCTGAAGGCCGCCGCCAGCCACCCGCCCGACCTGGTGGTGCTCGACCTCGGGTTGCCCGACATCGACGGGGTCGAGGTGATCCGCGGCCTGCGCGGCTGGACCAGCGTGCCGATCATCGTGCTCTCCGGAAGGGCGGGCAGCGAGGACAAGGTCGCCGCGCTCGACGCCGGCGCGGACGACTACGTCACCAAGCCGTTCGGGGTGGAGGAACTGCTGGCCCGCATCCGCGCGGTCACCCGGCGACTCGGCGCGTCCAGCGAGGCGGTGCCCGCGCTGCGGATCGGGCAACACACCGTCGACCTCGCCGACCACCGCGTCTGGCGGGACGACGACACCGAGGTCAAGCTGACCCCCACTCAGTGGAGCGTGCTGGAGAAGCTGCTGCGCCACCCCGGCAAGCTGGTCAGCCAGCGCCAGCTGCTCCACGACGTGTGGGGGCCGGAGTACCAGAACGAGACCAACTACCTGCGGCAGTACCTGGCCCAGCTGCGGCGCAAGCTGGAGGACGACCCGGCCCGACCCCGGCACCTCATCACCGAGCCGGGGATGGGCTACCGCTACCGCCCCTGACCGGCGCCCGCCGCGGTGCCCACCGGGACCGGATCGGCAGCGGGCCGTGGGTCGACGGGGCGTCCCGGTCCCCGGGCCGGCACGGTCGGCGCGGCCCGGTCGCCGAAGGACGGGTCGAGCGGCGGCGCCACCAGCAGCGGGTCGACCTGGATCCGGTCGATGCCGAGCGGGCGCAGCATGCTGCGCAGGGCGGACTCGCACAGCTCTTCCCACGCCTGGTCCGCGCCCATCGCGGCGACCAGCAGCTCCAGCCGGGTGAAGGCGATGCCCACCCGCTGACCCTGTGGTGACCGGCCGGTCCGTACGGTCCCCACCGGCCGTCCCGGCAGCTCACGCACCGGAACGGCGTAGATTATCGGGGCCTCGTCCATGGTCGGGGCGATCCTTTCCATTCGTGCCGCAACTGCGGCGGCGATCATCGGTTGGGCGGCTCACGCGGCGGACACCGTCCACGCCGGGGCGTCCTTCGCGGTACGCGGATCCGCCGGTGTGGTCAGGTCGAGCGCACGGAGGATGAAGTGCGCCACCACCACCTCCACACCGGCGCGGCGTCGCAGGTCGGCCACGGCACGGTGCAACACGGTCATGCTGTCGGCGGAGAGCCGCACCACGGCGTCGACGTCGGCTGCGATCCACCAGGCGGCGACGGCGCACGGCTCCTGCCGCAGGTACTCCACCAGGTGACTGCCGGGCGCGGACGGGCCGAGCCGGACGCTGACCAGCGCCTCGTGCCGCCGTTCGGGCTCGCCCGGCCCGGTCGTGGGAGGTTCCGCCAGGTGGCCGGGGCGGCCATCGGGTGGCGCGTCGTCCCACGCCGCCGGTGCCTGGGTGCCGGTCGGCAGGTGTCCCCGTTCCCAGCGCGTCATCCGCCAAGGACTCATGGACCCATCGTCACCACCCGGCGGCGACGGACGGCCTGTCGATACGCCGTTCTGACGGGACACCGCCAAACGTTGACGCCCTGTTCACGCCGACTGCCGGTGGGGCGACCGGGCGCGACGAGTAGCGTTCGTGACGGACCAATGATTTGCGTACGAGGAGGACCGGTGCAGACGACGACCGTGGACATCGTGACCGACGACGGAGTCGCGGACGCATGCCTCACCCGTCCGGACGGCGACGGTCCGTTTCCGGCGGTGCTGCTGTTCCAGGACGCGTTCGGCCCGCGTCCACGCCTGGTGGAGATGGCGGAGCGGATCGCGGCCCGGGGATACCTGGTGCTGATGCCCCACCTGTTCCACCGGGCCGGCCGTGCGCCGCTGTTCGACCTGTCCCGCCTCGGCGAGGCGGACCAGCGCGGCGCGATCCTGGAGAAGATCATGCCGCTGGTCGGTGCGCTGACCGCCGACGTGATCAGCCGGGACACCGCCGCGTACCTCGACTTCCTGGCGGCCCGCGACGACGTGCGGCCGGGCCCCGTGGCGATCACCGGCTACTGCATGGGCGGCACGAACGCGCTGCGGGCCATCGAGGCGCACCCGGACCGGATCGCCGCGGCGGCGAGCTTCCACGGCGGACGGATCGTCACCGAGGCGCCGGACAGCCCGCACCTGGGCGTCGGCTCGATCACCGGCGAGGTGTACTTCGGGCACGCCGACGAGGACCAGTCGATGACGCCCGCGCAGATCGCCACGCTGGAGAAGGCACTCAACGCCGCAGGCGTCCGGTACCGCTCTGAGGTGTACGAGGGCGCACACCACGGCTACACCATGTCCGACACCGCGGCCTACGACGAGCAGGCCACCGAACGCCACTGGGTCGCCCTGTTCGACCTGCTCGACCGCACCCTGCCCACCCGCTGACCACCGGCGGGCGGCACTCGTCGGTCACGCGGTCAGCCGAAGCCGCCCGAGGCGCCGGAATCGTCGCGGGACCGGCCGGGTATGCGGGTGGTGACACTGAACTGGCCGTCGGGTTCCATCCGCATCTCGCGGACCTCGGCGAGATCGGTGACGCCCTGCTTGCGCAGCAGGGTGTACAGCTCCTCGTCGGTGATCAGCTCCCGACGCATGTTCGCGCGCAGGATCCGTCCGTCCCGTACCAGCACCAGCGAGCCCGGCCGGATCAGCCGGGCGGCGGCGGGCCACCGGTAGGCGACGGCGTTCAGCAGGTACGACCAACCGATGATCACGGCGACCAGCAGCACCCCGTCGGTGATCGAGTTGTAGCCGCCCGACAGGCCGTTCTGCGCCGCGTCGGCGAGCAGCACGATCACCAGCAGGTCGGTGACGCCGGTGGTGCCGCTCTCCCGTTTGAGGATGACCCGCAGCAGCGTGAACAGCGCGAGGTACATGACGCTGCCCCGGACCACGATCTCCAACAGTGGAGTGTCCGGGATGAACAGCTCTGACCAGTCGGCCACCTGACGGGCTACCCCCCGGTCGCCCCCGCCATGCCTGCCGGCCGCGCGATCGAGGGGAATCAGCTCGCGGCGGTCAGCGGCGCAGGAGCACCGGCCCGGCGTCGATCCGGGTGCGGAACAGCGCGTACGGCCGGCGCCGCAGGTCCTGGCCCCGCTGGTACTGCGGTTGCCGGTGGAGCTGGTTGGCGGTCACGTAGAGGTAGCCGTCGGTGGCCACCGACATGGTGTCCGGCCAGAGCAGTCGAGGGTCGTGGACCAGGGTCTCGTACTCGCCGTCCGGCCGCCGGCGCAGCACCGCGTTGTGCTCGTAGGAAGTGAGGTAGATCCGCCCGGCGTCGTCGGACTCCAGCCCGTCCGACGCGGTGCCCTTGTCGCCCTCATCGACGACCGTCGCCGCAACCGCCTCCTGGGTGACCCCCGGATCGGCCAGCGCCTCGGTGGCCACGCTGTACCAGCGGCGGGACGCCAGCGGGCAGTAGTGCAGCCGGGTGCCGTCGGCCGAGATGGCGATGCCGTCGGCGCCCATGGACACCGGTTTCGGCGGCCCGTCCGCCGGCCGTTCGAGGAACGGCCGGCCCTCGACCACCGGCCGGAACGTCGTCAGCGGCTCCGCCTTCGTGGACGGGTGGTCGTGCAGCCGCCGCCAGGATGCCCCGCTGGCCAGGTCCACCACGATGATCGCGTTGGGGCCGGAGGCCGCCGAGTCGGTGATGTACGCGACCCCCGCCTCGCCCCGCCGCAGGTCGAAGCGGACGTCGTTGAGGTACGTCGTGGGCAGCGCCACGTCCGGCGGGAACGTGATCACCTGCGCCACCGTGTCGGTGTCCAGGTCGACCCGGACCAGCTTCGGCCCGCCGGGCTTCGTCGGCTGGAACATCGGGCTGCCGGTGTCCAGCACCCAGAGCCGGTCGGCCGGGTCCACCACGATGCTCTGCACCGAGATGAACGCGCCCACGTCGTCGTCGCCGGACGGGTCGTTCCACGGCTGGTCGGGGTAGGGCATCTCCCGGCCGTCGCGCAGCTCGACGACGGTGGCCGGCACCTCGTCGCCCCACTTGGGGAAGTTGACGAAGATCCGGCCCTGGTGCGAGACGCTCACCCCGGTCGGCATCGGGCCGGTGAAGGTGTGTACCAGCTCAAGCTCGCCGAGCGGCTCGTCGCCGACCGGCCCGTTCATGACGCCCACCCCACGGATCTCATCACCTCGCCCCCTGCCGGCCGGACACACGCCGGCCGCAGGTGGTCATTCCCGCCTCGGCGTCCGATATGCCTCCGGTCAGCCGGCGGCGAGCGCGGTGGGCAGGCCGGGGACGGAAACGTCCACCGCGAGCAACGCGCCGTCCACCGGCCCGGCCGGCGTGAGCCCGTACCGGGCGGTGCCGATGAAGAGCCGGCGCAGGTCGGGGCCGCCCAGGCAGATGCCGGCCGGCTGGCTCGCCGGCAGCCGGATCTCCCGGTCCAGCGTGCCGTCCGGCCGGTAACGGCGTACTTCCGAGCCGCCCCAGAGCGCGACCCAGAGGTGGCCCGCCGCGTCGACCGTCATTCCGTCCGGGCCGCCCTCGTCGGCGGACAGCCGTAGGAACGGCTCCCGCCCGTGCAGGGCCCCGGTACGCGGGTCGACGCGGAACCGGTCGACCTCGCCGCGCGGCGAGTCGGCCAGGTACATGGTGGTGCCGTCGGCGTCGAACGCCGGGCCGTTCGGCACGGTCAGCCCGGTCACCGCCGGCACCGGCGCCGCGCCGGGAGCGAGCCGGTACAGCGTGCCGCCACCGGGCACCCCGGCGTACGTCATGCTGCCCGCCCAGAACCGGCCGTGTGGGTCGGCGACCGCGTCGTTCATCCGGGCCGGCTCGGGTCCGTCGGCGACCAGGTCGGCGACCGGCCGGGGGTCGCCGGTGGCGGGCAGCAGCGTGACGCCGGTCCCGGCGGCGGCCAGCCAGTCACCGGCGCCGCCGGCCATCGGGGCCACCGCGCCCAGTGGGACATCCAACCGGCGCAGCTCCCGCAGTGGGCCCGGCTGGTCGCCACCGGTCTCCAGCAGCCGCCCGGCCAGCAGGTCGACCAGGACCAGCCGGTCGGCCACCCAGCGCAGCCCTTCACCCAGCTCCAACCGGTCCGCGCTCCACACGGTCGGTTCGGTCAGCTCCATCTCGCTCCTCCAACGATGCACCGGTGGCCTGTCGGCCCGGTGGTCAGCGCACGGTGCCGCCGGGCCCGTGGTCGAGCAGCGCCAGCTCCGACCGGTCGGGCAGGCCCTCCCAGTCGCCCCGGGTGGCCACCGCGAACGCGCCGGTGGTGACCGCCCGGTCCAGCCGTGCCGGCGCGTCGGCCCCGTCCAGCCAGCCGGAGAGGAGCCCGGCCACGAAGGCGTCGCCGGCGCCGACGGTGTCCACCACCGGCACCGTGCGGGCGGGCCGGTGAACCGTGCCGTCCGCGCTGTGGCTGGTCGCCCCGTCGGCGCCGTGCTTCACCACGACCTCGGTCACGCCGGCCGCCCGCAGGTCCGCGACGGGGTCGGCGGCGTCGGTCAGCACGGCCAGCTCGTCGTCGGAGGCGACCACCAGGTCGACCGACGGCAGCAGCGGCCGTAGCGCGGCACCGGCCTCGGCGACCGACCAGAGCCGGTGCCGGTGGTTGACGTCCAGGCAGACGGTGCTGCCCGCCGCGCGGGCTAGTCGTACCGCCTCCACGACGGCCTGGTACGGCTCGGCGCCCAGCGCGCAGGTGATGCCGGTGATGTGCAGCAGCCGGGGCGGCCGGTCGAAGGCGGGGGTGACGTCGGCGGAGCGCAGTCGGGATCCGGCCGACCCGGCGCGGTGGTAGGTGACCCGGTTGATGTCGGCGACCCGGGACTCGAAGAGGATCAGCCCGGTGGGCGCCGTCGGGTCGATCCTGGACCAGGTCAGGTCGACGCCCTCGGCGCGCAGCGTGCGGCGGACCAGTTCGCCGGGCTCGTCGGCGCCGGTGACCCCGACCCAGGCGGCCCGGTGGCCGAGCCGGACCAGGCCGATGGCCACGGTCGACTCGGAGCCGGCGACCGAGATGCCGGCGGTGCCGCCCAGCCGCAGCGGCCCGGTGGTGCGGAAGGCCGCCATCGTCTCGCCGAGGGTGAGCAGGTCGGTCACGGCCGGACCGCCGTGAGGAAGGCGGCGGCCCGCTCGCGCAGCGCCTCCGGGTCGCCGCCGCGAACCGCGTCGCCGAGCAGCGGGGAGCCGACGCCCACCGCGACGGCGCCGCGGTCGAGGTAGCGCCGTGCGCCGTCGGCGTCGACTCCGCCGACCGGCACGAACGCGGTGCCGGGGAACGGGTCGCGCAGCGCGCCGAGGTAGTCGGGCCCACCCAGCGAGGCCGGGAAGAGCTTGATCGCGGCGGCTCCCGCGTTGCTGGCCTGCACCACCTCGGTGGGCGTGAGCGCGCCGGCCAGCACCGGCAGCCCGAGCCGGTCGGCCTCGGCGAGGCTCGGCGCCAACGCCGGGGTGACCAGGAAGCCGGCACCCGCGTCGGCCGCCGCGCGGGCGTCCTCGGCACTGAGCACGGTGCCCGCGCCCAGGGCGAAGTCCGGGCCCAGGGCGGCTCGGGCCCGTCGGATGATGCCGAGCGCGTCGGCGCTGGTCAGCGACACCTCGACCAGCGCGACGCCGCTCTCGGCCATGGTGAGCACCGCGGACAGCGCGGCGGCCGGATCGGGCCCGCGCACGATCGCCAGCAGTCGGTGGGTACGCAACTCGTGCAGCAGGTTCATCGCGATCGTCCTCGGTGGAAACGGTGGGCGGAGATGGTGAGCCGCCAGGCGACCTCACCGGCGGGCGGGACGACCGCCGCGTCGGACGGACCGGCATCGGCCAGGTCGAAGGCGGCGCCGAGCATCGGTTCGACGCCGACGCTGCGGTAGGGGGCGGCGGCCGGCCAGCCGTTCAGGTTGCGCCAGAGCGCGGTGCTGCGGGGTTGGCCGTCGCACTCCAGCTCCAGGGTCAGCCGGTCGGCGCCGTCGGTCACCTGGACCCGGGGGCAGTCGAGCAGCACGGCGCCGAGCGCGGTCCCGTCGTCCGGGCCCAGCGTATCCAGTGCCAGCCCGGCCGGTGCCGGCCAGGGCCCGGTCAGCCAGGGGCTGCCGGCGGGCCAGGCGGCCGGGGGGAGCAGCGCGGCGGCCTCCGGATGCAGCCGGGTGAGGGTGCCGGCGGGTGCGTCGAGACGGGCCCCCGCGGAGAGGTCGAGCAGGGCGTGCGCCGCCCACACGAACCGGTGGCCGGGGTCGGCGGCCAGCCGGTAGTCGGCCACCACCACGCCGTCGGAGTCGGTGATGCGGCGGGTCACCGTGAACGTGGGGCGCTCGATGACCACCGTGCCAGGCGCGGTTGTCCGCCACGGCCGGGACCACACCTCGCCGTGGTCGGGCCGGCCGCGCACGGTGGGCAGGCACTCCTCCAACCCGCCGGCGTCGATGAACGCGTCGTCGGGGCGTACGTCGTGCCGGCCGGGCTCCGGCCCGCGCCAGAGCCATTCCCGGCCGCCGCCGCGCAGGCTGGTCCACCGGCCGCCGCGCGCCGCGTCGTACGCCACCCGCAGCGGCACCGGCCCGGCCGCCCCGGTCACCATTCGGCGAACGACCCGTCGCGGTGCTGCCAGACCGGGTTTCGCCAGGCGTGCGGGGTACGGGCGGCCTGACGGACCGCCGCCTCGTCCACGGTGATGCCCAGACCGGGCCGGTCGGGCCGGGCGATGTGCCCGTCCACGAACCGAAAGGGCTCCGGGTCGACGACGTAGTCCAGCAGCTCCGAGCCGGAGTGGTAGTGGATGCCGATGCTCTGCTCCTGGATCAGGAAGTTCGGCGTCGCGAAGGCCACCTGGAGGCTGGCCGCCAGGGAGATCGGGCCGAGCGGGCAGTGCGGGGCCAGCAACGCCCCGTACGTCTCGGCCAGTGTGGCGATCCGGCGCACCTCGGAGATCCCGCCGGCGTGCGACAGGTCGGGCTGAACCACGGCGACCCCGGCCTGTAGCGGGCCGAGGAACTCGGAGCGGCCGTAGAGCCGTTCGCCGGTGGCCACCGGGATCGGCGTGCCGGCGACGATGTCGCGCAGGTGGTGGGCCTGGTCGGGCAGGACCGGTTCCTCCACGAAGAAGGGACGCAGGGGAGCCAGCTCGGGCAGGATCCGGCGTATCGCGGCCAGCCCGGCCCGGCCATGGAAGTCCAGCGCGATGTCCCGGTCGGGGCCGAGCACCTCCCGGGCGGCGGCGACCCGGCCGACAACCGCGTCCACCTCGGCGGAGGTGGGGATGGCGGAGAGTCGTCCGCAGGCGTTCATCTTGACCCCGGTGAGACCGGCGGCTACCTGGCCGGCGGCCGCGTCGGCCACCTCGTCGGGCTCGTCCCCGCCGATCCAGGAGTAGATGCGCACCCGGTCCCGGACGGCCCCACCGAGCAGGGCGTGCACCGGCGCCCCGTACGCCTGCCCGGCGATGTCCCACAACGCCTGGTCGAGGCCGGCGACCGCGCTGGAGAGGATCGGGCCGCCCCGGTAGAAGCCGCCCTTGGTGAGCACCTGCCAGTGCTGCTCGATCCGAAGCGGATCCTCGCCGATCAGGTATTCGGAGAGCACCTCGACCGCGCTGCGCACCACCTCGGCGCGCCCCTCGACCACGGGCTCACCCCACCCCACCAGCCCGTCGTCGGTCTCCACCCGGCAGAACAACCATCGTGGCGCGACCAGGAAGGTCTCGATCCGCTCGATCTTCACCGACTGCCCTTCTGTCCCCGTGCCTTCTCAACGTCCCGGACGGCCTTGTCCAGCAACTCACGCATGGCCGCCTCGGTCGCCGTCTCGTCGCGTGCCCGCAGCGCGTCGACCACCGCGCGGTGGCTGGGCACCGGGTCGTCGTGCGCGTCGCCGCCGTGCACCAGCCGGTCCCGCTCGGCGAGCCCGGTCTCCATCACCACCTCCATGCGTTCCAGCAGCTCGTTGTGGGTGGCGGCGAGCAGCGCACGGTGGAAGGAGAGGTCGGCGGCGACGGCGGCGGCGGGGTCGCCGTTTGCCTCGGCCATCTCGACCAGCGCCCGGTCGAGGGCCGCGATGTCGTCCTCGGTGGCCCGGCTGGCGGCCAGTCGCGCGGCGGCCGGCTCGATGATGGCGCGTACCTCGTGCAGCTGGTCGAGCAGGCGCTCGTGGGGACCTTCGGCGAACTGCCAGCGGATCACGTCACCGTCGAGCAGGTTCCAGTCCGCGCGCGGCCGGACGAACGTGCCGCGCTTCTGCCGGGCGTCGACGATGCCCTTGGCCGAGAGGACCTTCAGCGCCTCGCGCAGCGCCGTCAGACTGACGTCGAACTCCTCCTGCAACGCGACGATGTTGAGCGTCGCCCCGGCGGGGATCTCACCGGTTAGGATGCGGCGGGCGATGGCTTCGACGGTCTGCCCGTGGACGCCGCGGCGTGCGTACTGTGCCAATGCTCTCCTGGCCTTCTCGCTGGTCGGTATCGATCTCTCAGGCCGAGGCTTTCACCGCGGTCCAGCCACCGTCCACCACCAGGCTCGCGCCGGTGACGTAGGCGGCGTCCGGTGAGGCGAGGAAGGCCACCGTCGCGGCCACCTCGTCCGGCGTGCCGAACCGCTTCGCCACGGTCTCCGCGACGCTGCGTCGGCGGTCCTCTTCGGACACCTCGGCCCAGGCGTCGGTGAGGATCGGACCGGGCAGCACGGTGTTGACCCGCACCTGTGGGCCGTACTCCACGGCGAGCTGGCGGCCGAGCGCGACGAGGCCACCCTTGGCCGCGGCGTACGCGGGCCGGCCCGGCAGCCCGACCAGCGCGTGCACCGAGGAGATCAGCACCACCGCGCCCGCGCGCGCCCGCAGATCGTCCAGGCAGGCGCGTACGCCGAGGAAGGAGCCGGTGAGGCTGACGCCGAGCTGGTGGTCCCAGGACTGCCGGCTGGTCTCGTGCGCCGGGGCGACCTGCACGGCGTACGCGGTGCTGACCAGGATGTCCACCGGCCCGAGGTGGTCCCGCACCGCCGCCACGGCGGCCGACCAGTCGGCCTCGTCGCTGACATCGCCCATTACGGACAGTGCTCGGTTGCCGCGTGCGGTCAGGTCGTCGGCCAGCGGGGTCGAATCGGCCACGTCGAGCAGCGCGACGGCCGCTCCCTCGGCGGCGAGCCGCCGGGCGGTGGCCGCGCCGATTCCGCCCATCGCACCGGTGACCAGCGCGTTCTTGCCCTCAAGCCGGCGCATAAGCTGATCCACCTGACCCTCGCCTTGATCTCATCTAATCATTAATTACGAAGATATCTTGACAGCCGCCGAGGGTCGATGCAACCTTCTGGTCACACCATTCACATGGCCGACACATTGCGCCGTGACGCTACGTGTCGTAGAGGAAGGACACCCCCGTGAGCGACTTCGACCCCGGTCGCCGGCGATTCCTTGGCCACCTCGGGCTCGCCGGCCTGGGTGCCCTCGGCGCCAGCTCGTTCCTCAGCGCGTGCGCCAGCTCCGCGAGCGAGCCGACGGCGAGCAACAGCTCCGGCGCGGTCACCATCCAGTCCAACCTCTCCTCGCCGCAGGCCAAGGCGGCGATGGAGAAGCTGATCGCGAACTTCAACACGCAGGGCAAGGGCACGGCGAGCCTCAACACGATCGCCTCGGAGACCTTCCGGACCCAGCTGCCGACGTACCTGACCTCGGCCAACCCGCCGGACCTCTACACCTGGTACGCCGGCTCGGTCGCCAACGACTACGCCAGCCGCGACCTGCTGCTCGACGTCTCCGACGTCTGGAAGTCGCTCGGCGACTACCCCCAGTCGCTGCGCACCCTCTCCACCGACGCCAGCGGCAAGCAGATCTTCGTGCCGATGAACAACTACTGGTGGGGCTTCTTCTACCGCAAGTCCAACTTCGCCAAGTGGGGCGTGCAGGAGCCGAAGACCTGGACCGACTTCCTGGCGCTGTGCGAGACGCTGAAGAGCAAGGGCATTCCGCCGATCGGCATCGGTCTCGGCGACACCCCCTGGGTGGCCTCGGCCTGGTTCGACTACCTCAACATCCGGATCAACGGCGCCCCGTTCCACCGCGAGCTGCTCGCCGGCAAGCAGCGTTTCGACGACCCCAAGGTCAAGGCGGTCTTCACCCGCTGGCGCGAGGCCCTGCCCTACTTCGACCCGAAGGGCAAGGCGTACCCGTTCCAGGAGGCGACCACCGCGCTGCTGGCCGGCAAGACCGGCATGTTCCTGATCGGCACGTTCTTCGCCGACGCGGCACCCAAGGACGCCCTCGGCGACCTGGACTTCTTCCGGTTCCCGATCATCGACCCGGCGGTGCCCCTGGCCGAGGAGGCGCCGACCGACGGCTTCTTCGCCAGCGCGAAGACCGCCAACCCGACCGGCGCCAAGGCCCTGCTCACCTACCTCTCCGGGGTGGAGGCGCAGGAGGCGTACGTCAAGGCCAGCTCCGGCATCGTCCTGCCGGCCAACCCGAAGGCCAAGGCGTCCGACTCGCCGCTGGTGGTCAAGGGCAAGGCCATGCTCGACGAGGCCAAGGAGCTGACGCAGTTCTTCAACCGCGACTCGAGCGACGCGCTCCAGCCGACCGCGGACACCGCGCTGACCAAGTTCATCGACAAGCCGGACCAGATCGACGCGATCCTGCGGGAGTGGCAGGCCGGCGCCGAGAAGGTCTTCAAGGGCTGACGTGACAGCAACGATCTCCACGACTTCGGTCACCCCCACCCGGCGGCGGCGACGGTCGGCTCGACTGTCGCCGCTGCTGGTGGCGTTCGTCCTCGTGCCGTTCGCGGTCGAGAGCGTCTGGGTCTTCTGGCCGGCGCTCCAGGGCTTCTGGTTCTCCCTCACCCGCTGGGACGGGATGTCGCCGCCCACCTTCGTCGGCGTCGACAACTACGTGGAGATGGCCGGCGACGCCACCTTCCGGGGCGCGCTGCTCAACACGGTGATCTGGCTGGTCCTCTTCGGCGGCCTCTCCGTGCTGGGTGGCTTCGGCATGGCGCTGGTCCTGCAGAAGGAGCGACGTGGGGTCGGCTTCTACCGGGCCGCCCTGTTCACCCCGGTGGTCTTCTCCCTGGTGGTGACCGCGCTGGTCTGGAGGGTCTTCTACCAGCCCGACGGCATCGCCGACACGCTGCTGCGGGCCGTCGGCCTGGAGCAGCTGATCCGGCCCTGGCTCGCCGATCCGCAGACCGCGCTGTACGCGGTGATCCTGCCCGCCCTGTGGCGGCAGATCGGCTACGTGATGGTGCTGTTCCTGGCCGGACTGAAGGCGATCGACCCGGCGCTGCACGAGGCGGCCCGGATGGACGGCGCCAACTCCTGGCAGCGGCTGCGGCACGTCACCATTCCCCAGCTCAAGGGGGTCAACGCCGTCGTGCTGTCGGTCATCGTGATCGATTCGCTGCGCTCGTTCGACATCGTCTGGTCGCTGACCAAGGGCGGCCCGTACCACTCGTCGGAGCTGCTCAGCACCTACATGTACTCGACCGCGTTCCAGAGCCTGCGGCTGGGCTACGCCTCCGCGATCGCGGTCGTGATCTTCGTGCTGGCGCTGGCGGTCATCCTCGGCTACCTGGTCCGCGCCTTCCGGGAGGAAGCGTGATGAACAAGCTCCGCACCGGGGGCTTCCACACCGGAATGATCCTGCTCTCGCTGCTCTGGCTGGGGCCGGTCATCTGGGTCGTGGTGATGTCCACCCGGACGTTCGACGACATCGCCGCCCACGGGGTCGGCAGCCTGCCCCGGTCCTTCACCCTGGACACCTACCGGCAGGCGTGGACCGACGGCGGCGAGCTGCGCGCCCTCATCAACAGCATGCTGGTCACCATCCCGTCGGTGGCGCTGAGCCTGGGTCTGGCCGCGATGGCCGCGTTCGCGCTGAGCCGCTTCCGCATCCCCGGCCGGCGGACCATCCTGCTGCTGATGCTCGCCGGCAACCTGCTGCCACCGCAGATCCTGCTCATCCCGGTGTCCAAGTTCAGCGAGCTGACCGGCCTGTACGACACGCTCTGGGCGCTCATCGCGGTACAGGTCGGCTTCGGGCTCGGCTTCTACACCTTCGTCCTGCACGGCTTCATGCGGGACCTGCCGGGTGAGATCCAGGAGGCGGCCACGATCGACGGCGCCGGCACGGCGCAGATCTTCACCCGGGTGATGCTGCCGCTGACCCGGCCCGCACTGGCCGCGCTCGGGGCGCTCTCCTTCACCTGGATCTTCAACGACCTGCTCTGGGCGATCACCGTGTTGCGCACCGACGACAACATGCCGATCACCCCGGCCCTGCTCGGCCTCCAGGGGCAGTTCGTCTCGTCCTGGAACGTCATCGCCGCCGGCACGGTCATCGCGGCCGTACCGACGGTCGCGGTCTTCCTGCGCTTCCAGCGGCACTTCGTCTCCGGCCTGGCGCTCGGAGCGGTCAAGTGACCGCCACGACGGGGCAGCGCTGGACGCTGCGTGGCGCGCACACCGAGTACACCGTGACCGTGCCGGCACACGGCCGCTGGCTGGAGCTGGTCGCGTGGGGCCCGCACGGGGTCTCCGACGGCCCGTCCCCGGTCGCCTACGACGGCCCGGTGCCGTTCCTCACCGCCGGGGACGCCGCCCCGATCGAGTACGCGACCGACGCCGACCGACCGTTCACCGGCGCCGACCTGGTCGTCGAGACCGCCAGCGGGGACCGCCGGGTCGGCTTCGTCCACACCGACGTGCGGGCCGATGCCGACCAGCGGGAGCTGGCCGTCGACTTCGCCGACCCGGTGACCGGGCTGCGCGCCACCGTGCACTACCGGGTGCCCGCCGGCACCGACGTGGTGCAGCGGTGGGTCGAGTTGAGCAACGACGGCACCGGTCCGTTGCGGGTCGTCCGGGCCGGGTCGGCCGGGTTCTGCGTGCCGACGCCGCACGGCGCGCTGCTCAGCCACCAGTGGGGGCAGTGGTCGCAGGAGTTCCAGCTCTCCCACGTCGAGCTGGGCCACGGCACGTTCACCATCGGCAGCGCGCAGGGCGTGCCGGGGCACCTGCACGTGCCCTGGCTGGCCGTACGGGACACCGCCGAGCCGACCGGCCCGGCCTGGGCTCTGGCCCTGGCCTGGACCGGCTCCTGGGAGATCAGCGCCGAGCGGGACACCGGGGGCCTGACCCGGGTCCGGGCCGGCCGGCAGCTGGTCGACGGCCCGCTGGAGCTGGCCCCCGGTGACCGGCTGACGCTGCCCGAGGTGACCGGGGCGTACAGCCCGGACGGCCTGGACGGCCTGGCCCGGGTCTGGCACACCCACCAGCGGCTGCTCGCCGCCGACCGACTCACCCCGCGCCCGGTGCTCTACAACTCGTGGGAGGCCACCTACTTCGCCGTCGAGGCGAAGAGCCAGTTGGCGCTCGCCGAGATCGCCGCCGAGCTGGGCGTGGAGACGTTCGTGGTGGACGACGGCTGGTTCGTCGGCCGCGACGACGACACCGCCGGGCTGGGCGACTGGACGCCGGACCCGGCGAAATTCCCGGCCGGTTTCGACGCGTTCATCGCCGACGTCCGCGCGCTCGGGCTGAACTTCGGGCTCTGGGTCGAGCCGGAGTGCGTCAACCCGAAGTCGACCCTCTACGCCCAGCACCCGGAGTGGGTCTACGCCGTCCACGGCCGTCCGCTCACCCCGGTCCGCAACCAGTACCTGCTCGACCTGGGCCGCCCGGAGGTCGCCGAGTTCGTCCACTCCACCGTGGACGGTCTGCTCCGCCGGTACGACATCGACTACCTGAAGTGGGACTTCAACCGGCCGCGTACCGAGCCGGGGCGCCCGGGCGGGGTCGGCCCGCTCGACCTGGACGGCGCACACGTGGCCAACCTGCACCGGATCTACGAGCGGCTGCGCCGGGACCACCCCGGCGTGCTCATCGAGGCCTGTGCCGGTGGGGGCGCGCGCACCGACCTGGCGATGGCCGCCCGGGCCGACGTGTTCTGGCCCAGCGACAACACCGGACCGCTGGACCGGCTGGCCATCCAGTACGGCTTCCTGCACGCCAACGCCCCGCACCTGCTCAGCTCCTGGGTCACCGACGCGCCCGGCCTGTTCGACCCCCGCCCGCGAACGCTCGCGTTCCGGTTCGTGCTCGCGATGGCCGGCGTGCTCGGCATCGGCGCGGACATCCGGGCCTGGACCCCCGCCGAGCGGGCCGAGGCCGCCGGCTGGATCGCCCGCTACAAGGAGATCCGGGACGTCGTCACCCACGGCGAGGTGCACCTGATCGGAGGCCCCGACCAGACCCGCTGCGCGGTGCAGTACACCGCGCCGGACGAGCGCCGCGTGGTCGTCCTGGCCTGGCACACCGGACGGCTCGACGGCACCGGCCTGCTGCCGTCCCGCCCGGTCCGGCTACCCCTGCGTGGCCTCGACCCGGCGGCCCGCTACCGGCACGGCGGCCGCCACTACTCCGGCAGCCACCTCGCCGCGGTCGGCCTGCCCGTGCAGTGGAGCGCGGCCCACGACGCCGACCTCATCGTGCTGACCCGCGACTGAGGCCGGAGCACCACCACCCCCGCCCCCGAGGGACAGGAGTACCTCCATGCGCCTGAACCGACCGCTGACCGCAGCCCTGGCCGTTCTCGGCCTGGGCCTGGCCAGCCCCATGCCGGCGATGGCCGGCCCACCGCACGCCGACCCACCGAAGGCCGGCGGCCACGGCGGACCGGGTAAACCGGGCCACGCCCCCGCCACCGGCGCCGAGGACCAGGGTGCGCCGACCTTCTTCAACAGCGGGCTCGCCCCGACGCCCTACCAGGGCTGGAACACCTACTTCGGTCTCGGTGGCGACCCCACCGAGGCCGAAGTGCGGTCGGTCACCGACTTCATGGTCAGCAGCGGCCTGCGGGACGCCGGCTACACCTACGTCTGGATCGACGGCAACTGGGCCGCGCCCACCCCGCGCAACGAGGCCGGCCAGCTCGTCGCCGATCCCGCCCGCTTCCCGGGTGGGATGGCCGCGCTGGCCGCGTACATCCACAGCAAGGGCATGAAGGCCGGCATCTACACGGACGCCGGGCCGTACCTGCCCGGGCAGTGCGGGCTCGGCAGCAACGGCCACTACCAGGCCGACATCGCCCAGTTCGGCGGCTGGGGCTTCGACGCCCTCAAGGCCGACTGGCTCTGCGGCCGGGCCGCCGGCCTCGACCCGGAGACCACCTTCCGTGAGCTGGCCGAGGCGGTACGCCAGTCGCCCCGACCGATGCTGCTGAACATCTGCAACCCGGTCAGCTCCGACTGGGGCGGCGGCCCGTACACCCCCGAGCAGCTCTCCACCTGGACCTACACGTACGCGCCCACCGTCGCCGACTCCTGGCGGACGTACACCGACGTGGGGCTCACCGACCCGACGCCGCAGTGGGCGTTCCCGTGGGTGCTGCGCAACATGGACGTCAACGCGTACCACCCGGTGGCCACCGGGCCGGGGCACTACAACGACCCGGACTACCTGCTGCCGATGCGTCCGCTGCCCGGTGGCGGGTACGAGCTGAGCCTGGAGGAGTCCAAGACCCAGCTCGGCATGTGGTCCATCATGGCCGCCCCGCTGGTCATCGGCTCCGACCCGCGCGGCCTGCCCAGCGAGATGATCTCGGCGTTGACCAACCCGGAGATCATCGCCGTGAACCAGGACCGGCTCGTCCGGCAGGGCGTCAAGGTCGCCGACACCGGGACCGACGCGCAGGTCTGGAGCAAGGTGCTCACCGGCTCGGGTCGGCGGGCGGTCGCGCTGCTCAACCGGCACGACACCGCCCAGGAGATCACCGTCAACTTCGCCGACGTCGCGCTCGGCGGGCCGGTCGCGGTCCGTGACCTGTGGGCCCGCACCACCGTCGACGCTGCGCCGGGCACCGCCGGCGTCCAGCCGTTCACCGGCTCGTACACCGTCCAGGTCCCGGCGCACGGAGTGGCCATGCTCGGCCTGACCGGCACCGACCAGGTCGCCGGCGTCAGCCTCGGCGGCACCGCCAGCGCCAGCCCGGCGCTGGTCCGGGTGGACGACACGCACGCGGCAGCCTTCGTCCGCACGGCGCAGGGCGCGCTGGCGGTGAACACCCGCTCGGGCGCGACCTGGGGGACCCACTGGACCTCCCTCGGCGGCCCGGTCGGCGGTCGGATCCTCGGCCAGCCCGCGGCGTACGCCTCGCCGGACGGCCGGCTCGACGTCTTCGTACGGGGCACCGACAACGCGGCCTGGCAGCGCAGTTACGTCGCCGGGAAGTGGGGTCCGTGGCGCAGTCTGGGCGGCACGGTGACCGACGGGCCCACGGTGGCCTGGACCAGCCCGACCCAGTGGACGCTGATCGCCCGCGGCGCCGACGGCAAGCTCTGGTCGCGCACCCCGGGCAGCGGCTGGACGGGCATCGGCGCGCCCGAGGACCGACCGATCTACGGCCGGCCGAGTGCCGTTGTCGACGACGCCGGCGTGCTGCACGTCGCGGTCCGCAGCCGGACCGACGAGGTGTGGTGGCGCAGCCGGACCGGCACCACCTGGTCGGCCTGGACGAACCTGGGCGGCACCACCAGCGGCAGTCCGACCATGCTCGCCACCGCGGGCCGGGTGTACCTCTTCGCGTTGGCCGCCGACAACCGGCTCTGGCAGCGCAACCTGGTCGACGGGGCGTGGGGCGGCTGGTTCCGTCGTGGCGAGTTCGCCACCGACGCGTTCCGGGGCGCACCGGGTGCCGCGGCCGGCGCCGACGGCGGCGCCTGGCTGGCGGTACGCGGCGTCGACGACCGGGTGCACCAGATCGTCCTCTGATCTCTCGTGGCGTGCCGTCGGCGGTTCGACCCGCCGGCGGCACGCCGTCGGGATCAGGCCGGGACGAGTTCCCGGCGCCTGCGCAGGACGGCCAGGGCCAGTGGCGCGTCCCGGCCTTCGATGCCGGCCACCGTGCCCCGGCCGTGCGTGGATCACCCCTGCCGGATCAGCCCCGGGCCGGCGATGATGTCGACGTCACCGTCCGCGACGTCGTGGCCGGCTTCGCAGCGGAGGACCGCTCGGACCGGTTGGCCGCAGTCGTGGTGGGTGGCGAGAATCGGCGGGCCGGTGTCGTCGGTGGCCCAGGTGTCGCCCCAGTTGCGCAGCGCGGTGATGACCGGCACGAGTTCGCGCCCCTTGGCCGTGAGCTGGTATTCGTGGCGGGTGCGCTGCCCCGGCTCCCGGTAGGGGATCCGTTCGAGGAGGCCGGCGCCGACCAGTTCCTTGAGTCGGGCCGCCATGGCGGGTTCACCGATCCCGACTCGGCGGACGAAGTCGTCGAAACGCCTCGTGCCGAGCAGGGCGTCGCGCATGATCAGGATCGTTGACCTGCTGCCCACGATGTCCATCGCACGTGCGATCGAGCAGTTCGCGTTCGACCAGGAGTCGCGGTCGTTCCGGAGGTCCTCCATGCCTTCCAGCGTACCTGGCTTGCGGTGAAGCTAGTCAGGTGCTTCACTGGGTGACTGCTGGCTTCTCCAAGCAGAAGTCAGATCCGGAATCGACTGACTTTGAGGACGTTTCGTGACCACTCAGCCCAGCAGCACCGCCCTGACCGGGTCGACACGCCCACAGGACGCCGACCGGCCCGGCAGAGCTGACCGGCCGCGGACATCCGGGCCGGCCGGCACCGGGCGTCGGGCCATCCGCGGCTCGCACGCGGTGACGCTGATCGCCATGTGCCTGGGCGCGATGATCACGTTCCTCCAGATCACCGCGACGGTGTCCGCCCTGACCACCATCCAGCGAGACCTGCGGGTCGACCCGACCACCGTCATCTGGATCCCCAGCGCCTACACCCTGGTGGTGGCGAGCCTGGTGCTGTCCGCCGCCACGCTGGGCAACCGGTACGGGCGCAGGCGGATGTTCGGCGCCGGCGTCCTCACCATGATCGTTGGCGGCGCCGTCGTGGCCGGTGCTCCCACCGTGGCCTGGGTGATCGTCGGGCAGTTGGTGGCGGGTCTCGGCGGCGCACTGATCCTGCCGAACAGCCTGGCGATCCTGGGCGCGACCTTCACCGACCCGCACCGCCGCACCGAGGTCATCACCGCCTGGTCGGCCGCCTCCGGCATCGGCCTGGCGGTCGGCCCGCTGATCGCCGGCACCCTGCTGCGGCACTTCCACTGGAACAGCGTCTTCCTGTCGACGATCGTGCTGGGCGTGGTCACCCTCGTCGTGGCCGCGATCGGGGTGGCCGAGTCCCGGCAGGGCGCGGGTCGCCTGGACGTAGCCGGCCTGCTGCTCGGCACCATCGCCATCGCCGCCGCCGTCTACGCGATGATCAGGGGCGGCCGGGACGGCTACACCAGCCCGGTCGTGGCCACGACCTGGATCGTCTCCGCCGCCGCGCTGGTCGGGTTCGTGCTGGTCGAACTGCGCGCCAGCGCACCGATGCTCGACGTACGGCTGTTCCGGTCCGCGTCGTTCAGCGCCGTCATGGTCGTCGCGGCGGTGTCGCTGTTCGGCTTCACCGGTGTGGCGATCCTGCTCGTCCTGTTCCACGAGCGTGCTCAGGCCCTCAGCCCGCTCGACACCGGCTGGCGGATGCTGGTGCTCTTCGGTGTCTACGCGGTCGTCGCCTTCGCCGCCGGGCGGGCGATCCGCCGTACCGGATTCAAGGCCCCGCTCACCGCCGGCCTCGTCCTCGGTGCCGCGGCCAGTTTCGGTCTGGCCGCCCAGGGCCCGGCCACCCCGTTCGACCAGCGCTGGCCGCTGCTGGCGTTGTTCGGTGCCGCCAGCGCCCTGGTGGTGGCCCCGGCGACGGCGGCGGCGTTGGCCAGCGTCGCGCCCGCCCAGGCGGGCATGGCCTCCGGCGCGGTGAACGCCGCCCGCCAGGTCGGCTCGGTGCTCGGCTCGTCCCTGCTGGGCACGCTGCTCACCACCACGATGCTGGCCGACCTGCCCGACCGGCTCGCCGCTCACCAGGTGGGCGAGCCCACTCGGACGGCGGTGCGGACGGCGGTGGCCGGCGGCGCCACCGGCGACCCGGCGCTGCCCGACCCGGTCCGGTCGGCCCTCGCCGAGGCCCTGGCCGCCGGTGTGCAGGCCGGGCTGCGGGTCAACGGCATCGTCTTCCTCGCGACCGCCGTGCTCGCTCTCGCCCTGGTCCGCAACCGGCCGCACCAGCACTAGGCGCCGTACGGCGTCCGGGTCACAGCGTCACACCCCGGCTTTACTCTGACCATTACCGCCGCCGACGCGCTGGTCGACCGTCTCGCCGTCCGAAACGGCGTCGACCGGGACACCGCTCCCGGGTACCTGAGGGAATCCCCGAGCGGAGTCCCGCCGGGTCGCCCGGCGCGGCTGGTCGAGGTGGCCTTCGACCGCAACCGGCGAACGTCGCCGCATGATCGACGGCGGCACCATGTCGACGGTCTGACCCGACCCGCACAACAGTGTCCAGAAGGGACATCGAACCCATGACTGCCGACCAGGTCGCGCCGACCATCATCCGCCGGTACTTCGAGCTGGCCGGCCAGCCGGACTCCGAGGACTATTTCGCCCTGTTCGCCGATGACGCCGTCGTCGAGGACGAGTCGACCGAGTACCGCGGCATCGCGGCCATCCGCGAGTGGCGCCGTGCGGTGTCCCGGGTGTCGTACGACCTCACCGACGTGCAGGACACGCCCGCCGGCACCGTCGTGACCGCGACGATCACCGGCGACTTTCCCGGCAGCCCGTTCGCCGGGCTTCGGTTCCGCTTCAGCGACTACGACGCCAACGTGATCAGGGCCCTGCGCATCGCACCCTGACGAGCCGCGCACGATCGACGAAGCTGTCCCGCGGACCGCTGTTGCCGTTGCGGTCGGCTTCCGGGGTTTCGTGGATCGCCCGTGCGAGGTGCAGGGCAGCGCACCGAGGGCGTACGGTGAGCGTGTCGCCCGGGACCCCGGTGGTCGCCATACGTCGCCACCAGCCCAAGGGGCGTCAACGATCGTCATCCCCAGTCGCTGCGAGTGCTGATCGTGTTGGTTGATCACCGACCGCGTCCCGGCCGTCTGATTTCACCGCGCAGTCGGGTTCGGCGCGTTGGCCGGTGGTGGATTCCGGCCCGTTCACACCGCCGTCCGCGAGCATGAGCGTTTCGGACGGCCCAACCAGGGAGCACCAGATGATGATCGACAGGCACCGAATCGTCAGCGCTCTCCGCGACCGGGGTCAGCAGGCCAGGGCCGACTGGGTGGAGCGCGAGCTGCCGGAGCGGGTCGACCCGGCCAAGCACTCCGGCCTGCTTGCCACCCTGCATCTCGACCCGGCCGACCTCGCCGACGCCATCTCGCCGTGAGGATGGCGGGGCGCGGGCCGGTCGCCGGGCCCGCTCCGCGCTCAGTGGGATTTTGCACTGAGAGTGCACTTGTCTCCGTTTCTGGGACTGTCTAGCGTCAGGCCATGCCTGCCTCATGGACATTCGCCGTGGCCCGTGATGACCTCGGCCGGACCACCATCGTCGATGGCGCGACGTCCGCTCTGTCCGACGGTGAGGCGCTGCTCCGGGTGGACCGTGTCGGCCTGACCGCCAACAACGTGACCTACGCGGTGCTCGGTGAGTCGATGCGCTACTGGCAGTTCTTCCCGCCGGACGCCCGTGGGCTCGGGTCGCAATGGGGGCTCCCGCCGCTGTGGGGCTTCGCCGAGGTGATCGCGTCGACGGTTCCGGAGGTCGCGGAGGGGCAGCGGGTCTACGGCTACCTCCCGCCCGCGGGTCACCTCGTGGTCCGGCCGCACCGGGTGGACGGGTCCGGGTTCCGCGACGCGAGCACGCACCGGGCCGGGCTGCCCTCGCCGTACAACGCCTACCGGTCGACCACCGGCGATCCGGCGTACCGGCCCGAGCAGGAGGACCTGCTGATCCTGTTCCGGCCGCTGTTCTTCACCTCTTTCATGCTGGCCGACCAGGTCGCCGACAACGGCTTCTACGGCGCGGCGTCGTTGGTGATGTCGTCGGCGTCCAGCAAGACCGCCTACGCCACGGCGTTCGAACTGCATGGTCGTGGCCCGCGTCTGGTGGGGCTCACCTCACCCGGCAACCTCGCCTTCACGCGGTCGCTCGGCTGCTACGACGAGGTCCTCTCCTACGACGACATCGGCCTCCTCGACGTGGTCCCGACCGTGTATCTCGACCTGTCCGGAGCGCCATCGACCCGCGCCGCTCTGCGACGGCGCCTCGGTGGCCAGCTCGTGCGGGACATCGCGGTCGGGCTCACCAACCAGACCCCGAACGCCGACGCCGCCGAGGAGGTGTTCTTCGCGCCGGTCCAGATGCGCAAGCGCAGCCGGGAGTGGGGCCGCGAAGGGCTCGACCAACGGTTCGCCGAGGCCTGGCAACTGTTCACCGCCGTGGCGACCGGCTGGCTCGACGTCCGGGTCGGTGCGGGGCCGGAAGCCCTACGGCACGCGTGGCTGGAGGTCCTCGACGGCCGTACGCCACCACGGGTGGGTCACGTCGTCCAGTTGTGAGTGGCCGATGGTCGACCGAAACGGTTACGGGATGATCGCGTCGACGTAGCCGCCGTCGACCCGGACCGCGGCGCCGGTCGTCGCGGAGGCCAGGGGAGAGGCGAGGTAGGTGACCATGTTGGCGATCTCCTCGGGTTCGATCAGCCGCTGAAGCAGGGACTGCGGCCGGTGCAGTCGCATGAACTCCCGCTGCGCCTCATCCCACGGCAGGCTGTCGCCCATGAGCTCGGAGATGAAGTTCTCGACGCCTCCGGTGTGGGTGGGCCCGGCGAGCACGGAGTTGACGGTCACGCCCGTGCCGGCCGCGGCCTTCGCGAACCCGCGCGAGACACCGAGCAGTGCCGTCTTCGAGACCCCGTAGTGGATCATTTCGGCCGGGATCGCCACCGCCGAGTCGCTGACGATGTACTGCACGCGCCCCCAGCCGCGCTCCATCATTCCGGGCAGGTAGGCCCGGGTCAGCCGGACGCCGGCCAGCACGTTCACCTCGAAGTAGCGGCGCCACTCGTCATCCGAGATCTCCAGGGCGGGGGTGGGGCCGAAGATGCCGAGATTGTTGACGAGGATGTCGACGGTGGGCAGCAGGTCGAGGGTCCGCGCGGCGCCCTCGTCGCTGGCGACGTCGGCGTCGATCTCGATCACGTCGGCACCGGGGACCTCGCTCCGCAACGCCACCGCCGCCTTCTGGACGCTGGCGGCGGTACGGCCGTTGACCGCCACCCGGGCCCCCGCGCGCGCGAGGCCGGTGGCGATGGCCGCGCCGATCCCCTGGGTCGAACCGGTGACCAGCGCGGTCCTGCCCGCGAGATCGATGTGAACCGTCATGGTTGTCCTGTTCGTCGGCGTTTCCCCGGCCACCCCGGGTCGGGGGACCGCTTCCGGCAACCTCGACCGTAACGGCGCCGGCCAGACCCGGCAGTGGGAGTCGGGCACGGCGGGTGGCGTGCCCCCGGATCAGTCGCGCTGATCCGGGTTGTCGCCCGCCATCGCCGCCGGCCGGGCCGGCGTCACCGCGAACGGGTGGCGTAGTCGTCGCATGGCTTCCTCGCTCCCGTCGAAGGCCACGTCCGAGCTGTCCAGCCCGTCGGCGGTCGAATTGGCGAGAAACAACACCGGTCGATCATTGCCGTTCGATGTCATGCAGGAGTCCTGTCTTCAACAAGGAGTGCGTCCGGGTCGTCGGCAACTCCTGCCGCACAACCTCGTGACGAACGCGGCGCTCACGCTGGCGCCAGAGCGCGGTGTCGCGATCTCGGGCGAAGGCCCGGCGACACCAGTACACCGAACCCTACCCGGCATCGCCGATCGTCATGCGCCGACGCACGTCCCCGTGCGCACCCGACCGTGGCGGGCGGCGGTCAGGCCGGCGTCGGGTGGTCCGACTCGAATCGGGTGCGCGTCAGGAACGCGAGCTGGGCACGCTTGTCCGGCATGTCGATCTCGGACCCGAAGGTGAAGCCCTCGACCTCCAGTCGACGTAGCGCGAGGTGGTTGCGCACGTCCGGCTCGACGACGATCCGCTGGGCGGCCGGGTCGCGGAACAGGAAGCGGGCGAGGGCGGGGCCGACCGCGGTGGTGAGGCCCTGGGCGAGGTGCCGGTCGGGGCTGAGCAGCAGGTGCATCCCGACGTCGCCGGGCTGGACCTGGTAGCGCTCGCCGACCGGGTCCGCCTCGGGCTGGTACGTCTGGAAGAGGCCGACCGGCTCCTCGTCGATCAGAATCAGGTACGCGTGGTGCGTCGGCAGGCTGTCGACGAAGGCGTAGATCTCGCGTACCTGTTCCAGCGTGTGCGACCCCATGCCCCAGAAGGAGTTGCGGGGGCGGGTGACCCAGGTGTGCAGGAGTTCGGCGTGCCGGTCGGGTTCGACGGTCACCAGCGACAACTCGCCGAGGCCCGGGATCTTCTCCTGGTATGTCATGTCGCGCTGTCCTTTGCTGAAGGGGCGGGGAGGTGGGCCGTGACCGGGTGAGGTCGTCGATGCGGTCGGCCCACGACCGGGCGCGCTTCCCGGGGCGTCGCGGCGGGCGGGGCTCTTTGCTGCACTGCGCCGAAGCGAGGGAGACGCATGTTCCGTCAGGTGCCGAGTTAGGTTACCCTCCCCTAACGAAGGCTGACCTTACCTGGAGGGGTGCGTGAAACGGAACTGGGAGGCCCTGGTCCTCAAGGCCATGGGAGGCCGGGACTTTCGGTTGACCGTGCTGGGCACCGAGTCGATCGACGGGCACTACCAGCGGCTGCTCCTGGACGGTGGCGGCCTGCTGGAGGCGTGCGGGGTCCACCCGACGATGTGGATCCGGCTGTGGTTCGACAATGACGGCCGGGCACACCAGCGTGCGTACACGTTGGTGGACCCCGACCCGGCAACCGGCCGGTTCAGCCTCGAATTCGCCATCCACGACGGCTGCGCCGCCCGCTGGGCGACCACGGCACAGGTCGGCGACACCATCGGCGCCACCGTTCAGGGCAGCGCGTTCCACCTGCCCGACCCCGCACCCGAGCACCTCTACCTCGTCGGCGACGCGGCGTCCCTGCCGGCGGTGAACAGCCTGCTCGACGTCAGCGCCGACATCCCGGCGACGGTCTGGCTGGAGTACGCCCACGAGGGCGAGAAGGCGCTCACACCACGGGCCCGGGCGCACCACGACGTCACCTGGGTGCCTCGGCGCGACTCCGGCCAACACCTGGTCGACACGGTCTGCGCGGCCCTGCCGGCCAGCGACGCGGCCCACTACTGGGTGGCCTGCGAGGCGGCCAGCACCCGCAGCATCGTCCGGCACGTGCGGCGCACACTGGGCGTCGACAAGGGGCAGTTGACGTCCCTCGCGTACTGGAAAGCCGCATGACGGGTCGCCTCGGCACCCTGACCGCGCTGTACGTCACGCAGTATCTCGGCATCGGCTTCATCACCGTCGGGCTGACCGCCATCCTGCGCGACGGCGGCACCTCGCTGGAGACCCTGGCGCTGCTGCAGATCGTCGGTCTGATCTGGCCCGTCAAGTTCCTCTGGGCGCCGATCCTCGACCGGTACGGCTCCCGTCGCCGCGGCCACTACCGATCCTGGCTGCTCGTGCTCCAGAGCGCCCTGGTGCTCGCCCTGCTGGCGCTGCTGCCGTTCTCCCGCCCGGCCGACGCGCTCGGCCCGGTCATCGCCATCTGCGCGCTGTACGTCCTCTTCTCCGCCACGCAGGACATCGCGGTGGACGCGGTGGCCGTGCGGATGCTCACCGAGTCGGCTCGGGGGACCGGCAACGGCATCCAGGTGGCGGCGAGCTACCTCGGCAACCTGCTCGGTGGCGGCGCCTGCGTACTGGTCTACGACCGGTTCGGCTGGATGCCGGCGATCAGCCTGCTGGCCGCGCTGACGGCCGTCGGCCTGCTGGTGGTGTGGCGGTTCCGCGAGCCGGTCCGTACCGATCGGGTGGTCCGGGTCGGCACGGCCTACCGGGCGCTGCTGTCGGTGTTCGGCCAACCGGGATGCCGGTGGTGGACGTTCGGCGTGGTGCCCCTCGTGTACGTCGGGGCTGGAATGGCGTACGCCCTGGTGACGCCGGCCCTGGTCGATGCGGGCTGGTCGTTGGGCCGGATCGGCGTGGTGACGGGTGTGGTGGTCAGCGCGCCGGCCATCGTGGCCGGTCTGGTCGCGGGGCTCGGGATCGGGCGGTTCGGGCGCAGCGGTGTGCTCGTGGCCGGGGGCCTGGCCCTGGCGTTGTCGACGATGCTGCTGCTGCCGTTGATGAACGGTCGCGCGCCGCTGGGCGGTACGGTCGCCGCGCTCTGCTGTTTCATGGTCGCGTACACCATCGCCAACGTCGTGCTCTACACGGTCAACATGGACTACTCCCGCCCCGACACCGGCGGCACCGACTTCACCGTGCTGTCGTCGTTCGGGCTGGTCTGCTCGTTCGTGGCCGCCTCCCTCGGTCTCGCGGCGGCCGACCAGGTGGGCTATCCGGCCGTCGCGGTCGCCGCCATCCTGCTGGTGGTCGCCGGGGTCGCCCTCGGCCTCGCACACCAGCGGCGGTTCCCCCGCACGCCGCGTCCCAGCCCCGGGCCCGCCACCGAGCACACGCCGGACGGTGTGCGGGCGGTGGCGTGACATCCGGTGGCCGACGCGGGGCGGCCGTGCACGCGCCGGTCGTCGGTGAGCCGGCGGTTTCGCCGGCCACCCCGACCACGGCATCGGCCCGGCTGCCCCACCGGTGGCTCATCCTGGCCGTGCTCTGTGCCGCCCAGCTCGTCGTGGTGCTGGACAACACGGTGCTGACCGTGGCGGTGCCGGTGCTCACCACCGAGCTGGGCGCCAGCACCGCCGACGTGCAATGGATGATCAACGCGTACGCGCTTGTGCTGTCGGGTCTGCTGCTCACCGCGGGCAGCGCCGCCGATCGGTACGGGCGCCGCCGGATGCTCCTCGCCGGGTTGGTCCTGTTCGGGCTCGGCTCGCTGGCCGCCGGCCTCTCCAGCACCAGCGGGCAGTTGATCGCGGCGCGGGCCGGAATGGGCATCGGTGGGGCGCTGCTGGTCACCTCCACCCTCGCGGTCGCGATGCAGGTCTTCGACGGTGCCGAACGGTCCCGGGCCATCGGCATCTGGGCCGCCACCAGCGCGCTGGGCTTCGCCGTTGGACCGCCGATCGGTGGCACCATCCTCGCCCACCTGCCGTGGGGCGCCATCTTCCTGATGAACGTCCCCATCGTGCTGGTCTGCCTGGTGGTCGGCCGTGCGTTGATCCCCGAGTCCCGTGATCCGTCCGGTGGTCGCCTCGACGTGGTCGGCGCGGTGCTCTCCACCACCGGGCTGACCGCCGTCGTCTGGTCGATCATCTCCGGGCCGGACCGGGGTTGGGCGTCGGGCGAGGTGCTGGGCGCCGCGGCCGTCGGCGTACTCCTGCTCGGGCTCTTCGTTCTATGGGAGCGGCGGGCCGCCGACCCGATGCTGGACATGCACTTCTTCCGGGACCGGCGCTTCGTCGGCGCGATCTCCGGCGTCGTCCTGATCACGTTCGGCGCCACCGGCGCGCTGTTCCTGCTCACCCAGCACCTGCAGTTCGTCCGCGGCTACCCCGCCTGGGAGGCCGGCCTGCGGATGGCGCCCTTCGCTCTGTCCATCGTGCTGCTCAACGTCAGCGGCGTCGCCACGGCCCTGATCCGTCGGCTCGGGCTGGCCGCCGCCATCGCCGTGGGGATGACGTTGCTCGCGGGTGGTCTCGCGGTGGTCACCCTCGTCCCCTCCGACGGCTACGGGGTGCTGCTGGGTGGGCTGCTCGTCATGGGCGTCGGCTGCGCCCTGGCCAACCCGGCGATCGTCGAGGCGGTGATGAGCGCGATCCCGGCGGAGAAGGCCGGCGCCGGCGCGGGGGTCGACGGCACCATGACCGAGGTCGGCAGCAGTCTCGGCATCGCCGTGCTGGGCGCCGTACTGAACGCTCGGTTCGCCGCCCTGCTACCGGCCGCCCTGGCCGGCGCCGGATCATTCCCGGCGGCCCTCGCCGCCGCCGACGAAGGCCCGGAACGGGAGGCGGTGACCGTCGCCTTCGCCTCGGCGTTGGAGACCGGCCAGACGGTGGGCGCCGCCGCGGTTCTGGTCGGTGGCCTGGTGGCCGCCGGGCTGCTGCGCCGGGCGCAACGATCGGAGTCCGGGCCCGCCGGCGGGTAGCCACCGAACTACGCAGACCGCGCATACCCGCACAATAAGGGTAGGCTATCCTAATCGCGACGATAGTCCCGGTCGACGGAGGCGGTATGCGGCTCTACCTCACCGCGCTCAACCCCACCGACGCGGTCCTGGAGGGGTTCCTCCCGGCGGCGGCCTCGCTCGGGCTGCCGGTCACCGTGCTGACCGATCGACCCGCGGACTGGCCGGGCGATGCGCCGGTGGCGCGGTGCGCGATCCGGGACGCGGCGGCGGTGGTCGCGGCGACAGCACCCGACCGGCCGGTGGCGCTGCTGTCCAACAGCGACCACCTTCAGGAGGTGACCGCCATCGCCGCCCGCAAACTCGGTCTTGCGGGCAAGGACCCCGACGCGGCACGTCTCTGCAAGGACAAGGCCGCGGCCCGCCGGGCGATCGAGGCCGCCGGGCTCGACCTCGTCCGCTCGGCCACCATCGACCCCGGTGCCCCACCCACGGTCCCGGACGAGCTGTTCCCGGCGGTGGTCAAACCCCGCGAGGGGGTGGCCAGCGAGGACGCCTACCTCGTGGCCGACCACCGGGAGCTGGCCGCCCGGGTCACCGAGATCCGCGGCCGGCGGCCGGACGTCGCCCTGGTCGTCGAGGAGTACCTCGCCGGAGAGCTGCGGACCTACGACACGCTCGGCGACGGTACGGCGCTGGCCGACCTCGGCGGGTGGCGCACCCACCTCGGGCCGCCACCGACCTTCACCGAGGAGAGCCTCGACTGGTCGCCCCCGGTGGAGTCGACCAGCACCCAGCTACGGGCGCGACTCGACGCGCTCGGGGTCGGCTTCGGCGCCTGCCACACCGAGTACGTCGTGCAGGACGGACGGGTCCGCCTGATCGAGGTCAACTACCGCCTCATCGGTGACCGGATGGATCTGATCCTCGCGGAGCTGCTCGGCGTGCCGCTGTTCGAGTACGTGATCCGGCTGCACCTCGGTGAGCCGCTGGCCGCCCTCGACCTGCCCGCCACCATCGACCGGCACGCCCGGGTCGAGTACGTCTGCGCGGACCGGACGGGCCGGCTCGCCGCCGCGCCCGGCCGGCTGGACACCACACACGACGGCGTCCGGCTGAGCTGCCGACCCCTACGCGAGGTGGGCGGCACCGCCGCCCACACCGGCACCAACCGCGACTACATCGCCGCGCTGCACGGGATCGGCCCCGACCAGGACACCGTACGGAGGTCGCTGGCCGTCTTCCGGCGTGACCTCCAGTGGACGATTGTCGAGTGAGCGACGACTGCGAGCGGGAGGTGTTCCTCCGGGTGCTCGACGCCCTGCTGCGCGAGGACCACCTCGGTCTGCTCAGCCGAGGCAGGCTGGCAGCTCCCGGCTGGTGGGAGGTCCCGCACACCGCCGGGCTGCTGCGGATTCCGGTTCGCGCGGACGGCTTTCAGCAGGCCCTGCGCAGCGCCGCGCCGGTGGTGCACGTCGTCTCCGACCGCGACACCCTCGTGACGATGGCGGACACACTGGACGGTCTGCTGACGGTGCTCGCTCCCGACGGCGATGTCGAGGCCGAGGCCGGCTGGCGGGACTTCGCCGCCGAGTGCCGCGCCGACCTGCGGGCCCGGCGGCTCGCCACCCGTGCCCGGCCCCGCGTGCTCGCGGCCGTGGCCGCCGAGCGCGCGAGCACCCCCACCGGCATGCCGGCCGCGCTGCTGGACGACGTGCTCGCCGCGCACCAGGGCCACCCGGTCTACCCCACCGACCGGTGCCGGCACGGGCTCGACGACGACGACCTTCTGCGGTACGCACCCGAGCACGCGCCACGCTTCGCGCTGCGCTGGTACGCGGCGGCCGCCGAGGCGGTGACCCTCGCCGGTGACCTTCCCGCGTGGTGGCCGCGGGCGCCGCGTCCGGATCAGCTGTTGATGCCGGCGCATCCGCTGACCGCGGCACGCGACGCGCTACCGGTGGTGGACCTGCCGATGATCTCCGCGCGACCCACCCTCTCCATGCGGACCGTCGCGCTCGACCACGACCCGTACCTGCACCTGAAGGTGCCGCTGCCGACCGCGAGCCTCGGGGCCCGCAACCGGCGCACGCTGCACCCGGGCTCGCTGGCCGACGGTGCGACGGTCGCCGGGCTGCTCGACCGGATCGCCACCGCGGAACCGGCCTTCGTCGGCCGGATCCGCCATGCCGACGAGAGCACCTACGCGTACGTCGACGGCGACGAACGCCGCGGTTTCCTGCTGCGCCGATTCCCCCGCGATCTGGCCGGGGTGCGGGTGGTGCCGGTTGCCGCCCTCGCCGCACCCGACCCGGTCGCGGGCACCGTCCTCGAACGGGTCAGCCCCGGGCGGCCCGAGGCGCTGCTGGAGTCCTACCTGGATCTCCTGCTCGACTGGCACGTCTGTCTCTGGCTACGGCACGGGATCGCCCTGGAGGCGCACCCGCAGAACATCCACCTGCTGGTGCACCCCGACGGGACGGTCGGCCTGCTCTACAAGGACAACGACGGCGCCCGACTGGACGTCCGGCAGGGCGGCGCGGTGGGGCTCGAGCTGCGGGACGAGCGGATGTGGGCGCGCGACCCGCAGGAGCTGGCCGACGTGTTCATCACCATCACCCTGCACCTGGCCGCGGCGGCGCCCCTGATCGCCCTGGCCGACCGAGGCCTGCCGGTGCCGTCACCGGCCGCCGCGCTCGCGCCCCGGCTGGCTGCGGCCCGGGACCGTTGGGGCGACGGGCCGGCGGCGCGATCCTTCACCGAGCGGGTCCTGCGGGCCGCTCACCTACCCATCAAGGCGATGCTCACCGCCGGCACCCTGCTGCCTAAGCAGCGGCTCGGCTGCTCCGACGTGAACAAGTACTACCGGCGCACCGGCCCGAACTACCTCCGGGAGACACGATGACGAGCGCACAGCTGCGCTCCCGGCCGGGCGTCGACACCGGCCGACTCGCCGACCTGGCCGCCGCCCACAGCGTCTTCGGCTGCCTGCTGCGCGAGATCGCTCTGCCCGACGGCGACGCCACGGTGGTCGACGGAACCGCCCGTCTGCTGCTGCGGCACCTCGACGTGACACTCCGCTGCGCCGTCGCGCGAACCTCTTCGCTCGGCGCGCACCGCTACGCCGGCCCGGTGCAGCGCAGGACTGCCGCCGGCCGGTGGGAGGACCTGGACGCGGCCGGCCTGGCGGGCCTGGTCGCGGCGGAACTGACCGCCCGTACCGGCCAGGTGAACGACGAGTTCCTCGGGCAGGTCCGGGCCAGCCGGGACACCGTGGCCCGGCTGCTCGCCGAGCGCCCGGCGCAGGATCCCACCCCCACCGGCGAGGCGGCCATCGACGCGTACGTCGAATCCGAACAGTCGCTGGTCTTCGGCCATCCCCACCATCCCGCGCCGAAGTGGCGCAGCGGTGCTCCGGACAGCTGGCGGGCCTACGCGCCGGAGCTGCGTACCGCCTTCCGGCTGCACTGGCTCGCCGTACCGGACGACCTCGTCACCAACGCCGGACCGTTCGACCCGCTGATCACCGCCCTCGACCCGCCGCGGTCCCCGGCCGGGCACCGGGTGCTGCCCGTGCACCCCTGGCAGCTGTCGCTGATCCCGCCGGCGGACCCGCGGCTTCACCACCTCGGTGCGGCCGGTGTCCCGGTACGGCCGACAGCGAGCGTCCGCACCCTCTACGCCCCCGACGCCGACCTGTTCCTCAAGACCAGCCTGCATGTGCGGATCACCAACTGCCTGCGCAAGAACGCACGGTACGAACTCACCGGCGCGGTCGCGCTGACCGGGCTGCTGGCGCGGGTGCCGATGCCGGCCGGCATCGGGCTGCTCGCCGAGCCCGCCTACCGCACCGTCGGCCTCCCGGGCGCGGACGAGGCGTACGGGACGATCCTGCGCACCGGCCTGCGTCCGCACCTGCGACCCGGGGACACCCCGCTGCTGGCCGCGGCGCTGGCCGCCACGCCACTGGCCGTGCCGGATCCGGTCGCCTGGTGGCGCGCGTACATCGGGTTGCTGGTGCCGGCGGTGCTGCGCTGTTGGCTCAGCCACGGCGTCGTGCACGAGGCACACCTGCAGAACGTGGTCGTGGTCCTCGACCGGGATCGCCGCCCGGTGCGGATGCTGCTGCGGGACCTGGAGGGGGTGAAGCTGGACACCGACCGGTGGGCCACCTGGCCGGACGGCGTCCCGCCGCAGGTCGGCTACGGTCCACGGGACGCCCGCCGCCGGATCGTCTACTGCCTGTTCGTCAACCATCTGGGCGGCGTCTGCGGCGCGCTCGCCGACGCGCGACCGGGGATCGAAGCGCGGCTGTGGCAGGAGCTGCGCGCGGTCGTCGAAGCGGTGGCGGCCGATCTCGGCGATCCGTCGGAACTGCGGGCGCTGTTGAACGGGGAACCGCTGGTGGCCAAGGCGAACCTGCTGGTCCGGTGGCGGCGCGACGCCGACCGTGCCGCTCCGTTCGTGCCGGTGGCGAATCCGCTGGGCGGGCCACGATGACCCGACCGGTCTACGTCCACGACCTCGACGGGCTGGCCGCGCACGCCCGGTCCGTCCGGGCCGCGCTGCCGCAGGGGGTCGAGCTGCTCTACGCGGTCAAGGCCAACCCGGACCCGGGCGTGCTGCGGACGCTCGCGCCGGTCGTCGACGGGTTCGAGGCCGCCAGCCGTGGCGAGCTGCGGAGGCTGGCCGAGGTGCTGCCGGGCCGGGCGCCTGCCGCGTACGCCGGGCCCGGCAAGACCGACGAGGACCTCGCCGCGGCCCTCGCCGCCGGGGTGCACCGTATCCACGTCGAGTCGCCGGCCGAGCTGCGGCGTCTCGGTGCGCTGGCCGTCGCCTCGGGTCGGTCGGCCCAGGTGCTGTTGCGGGTGAACCTGCCGGTGGACGTGCCGGGCGCGAGCCTGGTGATGGGCGGCGGGCCCAGCCCGTTCGGCATGGATCCGGCCGACGCGGTGGAGTGTGCCCGCCGGCCGCCCGCCGGCGTCGAGGTGCGCGGAATCCACGCCCACCTGGCCAGCGGACTGGACGCCCCGCTCGCCGGCGCGGTCGCCGCAGCCGTGGTCCGCTGGTCCGTCGCCGAGGTCGGTGCCACCGAGGTCGATGTCGGGGGAGGCATGGCCGTCGACTACACCGACCCGGCATCGCGATTTGACTGGGTGAGCTACGGCCGGGCCCTGGCGGGCCTCCTCGACGAGTATCCCGGCCTGCGGGTGCGCATCGAGCCGGGTCGGTCGGTCACCGCCTACTGCGGGGCGTACCTCACCGAGGTCATCGACGTGAAACGCTCCTACGGCGAGTGGTTCGCGGTGGTGGCCGGCGGCACCCATCACCTGCGTACACCTGCCGCGAAGGGCCACCCGCAGCCGTTCAGCGTGCACCGGCGGCCGGATGCCGACGGCCCGCGCACCGACGGCGGGCCGGTCACCGTGGTCGGCCAGCTCTGCACCCCGAAGGACGTGTTGTCCCGCTCGGCCACCGCGGGGACGATCGGCGTGGGCGACGTGGTGGCCTTCGCCATGGCCGGGGCGTACGCCTGGAACATCAGTCACCGCGACTTCCTGCTGCACGAGCCGCCGCTGTTCCGCACCGGTGACCCGGATCAGGTGGCCGCCGACTGGGCGGCCCGACCGTTGCGGTCGTGACCCTGGACGCCGGTGGGCCGTCGGAGCGCATCAGCGCCCCGACGGCCCGACGTCGTCAGCCGTGGTCAGCCGTTGTCGATCAAACTGGCGATCTCGTTGTAGATGAGGTGTGCCTTCGCGCCCTGGTTCGACGGGCAACCACCGAGGTGGTGCAGGGCGATCACGCGGTGGCTGGCGTTCAACACCGGCGAGCCCGAGTTGCCGCCAGAGGTGTCACAGCTGTAGCTGATGTTCCAGGTGTTGTAGTTCGCGTTCCGTACGGTGCAGTTCGCGCCGTTCTGGGTGTCCTCGTAGATCGACAGTCGCTTCGGGCTGCCGTCGCCGTGCCCCGGAACGTACATCCGCGTGCCGGTGGTGGTGGCGGTCGTCGCCAGGTACAGCGTGCCGTACGTCTGGATGTTGGCGAAGTTGTTCACCGAGTAGAGGGTGTAGTCCAGTTGGTTGGAGCCGCCGCTGCTCACCTTGTAGAGGGTGGCGCCGCTGACCTTGGTGCCGGCGCCGGGGTTCGAGCCGCCACAGGTCGCGCACTGGTAGTTGAACTGCATCTCGCTGCCGCTGACCGCGGACTGGGTTGAGAAGCAGTGCTTGTTCGTCAGCATGCGGTTGGTGTTGCCGACCCGCCAGGTGGTGCACAACCCACCGCCGCTGATCAGCAGCCGCGCCACCGCCCTGCCCCGGGCGTACTCGTTGGGGTGGCTGGTCTGGTAGCAGACCACGTCGCGACGGGCGTCGGTGCTGCAGACCGACTGCGTGGTGAAGTTGTGCTGCGCGATCTCCGCGCGGTCGTAGCCGCGCCAGAACCGGTCGATGGTCGCGGCGCTGCTGCGGGAGGCGCGGGTGCTGCGCAGCGTCACCACCGCGGTGTCGCCCTCCACCGACATCGCCCAGAAGCCCGGTTGCCCGTCGGTGGTGTAGTCCGCGCCGGTCGCCCGGTTCAGGTAGCGGTCGTACCGGTAGCTCTCCCGGCCGTCGGGGCTCGACACCGTCACGTAGTCGCCGTGCGCCAGGCGCAGTGAGCTGAAGTGCACCTTGACGTACGACGCGCCGGGGTGGCGGATGATCTGCGTCCCGCCGTCCTGGGCGTAGGACAGCGAGCCGTTGATGGTCCGGAGTTCACCGACCGTGGTGACGCCCTCGGCCGAGAACTGCTCGGATTCGGGTGCCCGCTCGGAGTGCGGTGCGAGAGGTTGAACCGAGTACGCCTCGGCGGCCGGTACCGACAGCAGACTCAACCCGAGGGTGCCGGCGCTGAGCGCGACCGCCACCGTTCGTAGGCGGCGCAGGGCATGTTTCATCGTCGCTCCTCCCCAGGAACCAGCACCCAGACGTGCTTGCAGACTTCATACCCGAAGCCAACGAGACATGCAAATCTATCTATCTTATATTGATCTACGAGGCCCACGTCGGCTCGTCCCACGGGGCGGATCAGGCTGAAGCGCGTCGTTTTCGACCGCGTTCCCGTCGGTGGGGTCGTCGGGTTGTGCTGCCGCCGGCGCGCGGGTGGCCGTCGCCAGGCCCCGCCGACCGGGTCGGCGCAGGTCGAAGCGGGTGGCTCCCTGCCAACGCGGGTCGACGGGCAGGTCGCTAAACTGGGCGCTCGCGCCCTCGTAGCTCAGGGGATAGAGCATCGGTTTCCTAAACCGTGTGTCGCAGGTTCGAATCCTGCCGGGGGCACTTCGAAGATCAGCGAAATGCCAGCTGACCATGGAATTGTCGGACCGTGGTGCCAGCCTCTGGAGGCATGAAGCCCCTCGCCGTCCACTGCGCCGCCCTGAGCATCTCCTATGGCTTCTTCCTGCTGCGGGATGTGTGGTGCGATGCCGGCGACGACAACGAGTCGCGCCGAGACGCGCAGGGCCAGGTAGCCGGCGGTTCCACGTACCAGATCAGCGTCCCAGCCTCCTCGTATCCGCCCGAGATCGGTCTTGAGCTACGGGTCTGGGCCAGCGAGCCCGCGCCGGACAGAGGCTTCTGGGACGGATGTCGACAGCTTGAGCTGCACTGCCCTACCGGAGAGTTGGTCGTCGAGTTGATCGCCGCCGGAGGGGCGGCGGTGATCGCGCTTCCGCAGGGAGTCGGCGTCTACGGCGTCCGGGTCCACCGGAGGCAGGCCGACACCGAGGAGTTCCTCATCGAGCTGTGGTGGCGGACGCCGCTGCCGCCAGCCGACGATGACGAGGACTTCTACGGCGATCTGTGGACCTGACCGGTCAGGACAGGGTGTAGGTGTCTTCGATGGCGGCTGCCTGGCATCAACAGGTCAGCGGCCCGCGGGCGCAGTGGCGGGGTCGTCATGCTGGCATTGGCGTGCCCGAGACGACGTGCTGCCACCAGGACGCCGTGCGAGTCAGCGACTCAACTCGCGTGCCGGAGGGCCCGGTGGCGACGGCATGGCCGGCCGACGCCACCGAGCCCTCGCTGTCACCGTTAGTTGGTCACCCCAGGTACTTGGACACGACGCCGGCGTCGATGACCGCCTCTTCGCCGCTGGTGAGCGTGACCCAGTCGCTGTGGCCGTACCTGTTGGAGCCGCCGGTCTCGTTCAGGTAGTAGACCAGGTCGGAATCGGGCGAGGTGATGAAGCTGTACGGGTCGCGTACGTAGAACTCGGTCCGGTAGGTGCCCGGCCGCACCTGGGCGGTGTACGTGCCGTCCGGGTTCACGGTGGCCACCGCACCGAAGCCCTGGCCGCCCACCACGATCTGGTAGATGCCCTGTTCGCCGGGGGGTGCACCGGGCTCGCCGGCGTCCCGGACGTTGTCCCGGTCGCTGTCGACCCAGACGACGCCCCGTACGGTCGCCGGCTGGAGGACGGTCACCCGGGTGCGCAGGGTGTTGTTGTCCAGGGTCGTCTCGGTCGAGCTGGTCGACAGGGTGGCGGTCAGGTCGAGCACGTCGCCGGGGTTCGCGCCCGAGATGGTGGCCGCGATGTCGAGTCCGGCGCTGTTCTCGCCCGGGCGCAGCGGCCCGTGGGTGCAGCGCCAGCCCGGCTGGCCTCCGGCGAGGTCGTCGCCGTAGTCACAGGCCCAGCCCTCGTTGCTCTCGCTGTACCGAACGGCGCCGGTGGGCAGCGGCACGGTGACGGTCAGGTCGCCGGAGGGGGAGGTCCCGCTGTTCGACACGTACGAGCTGAGGCCGAACACCTCACCATCGATCAACTCGTGGTCGCTCGACTCGCTCACGAACCCGACGTCCACCGTGCCGGGTATGTAGCGCAGGCTGGCCTGACCGGTGTTGTTGGCGGTGGACGACTCGCGACCGCCGGTGGCGGTCGCGCTCACCAGGATCTCGTTGCCGACCGTGCCGGCGTCCACGCCGAACGGGATGCGCAGCGGCTCTGCCGTCGCACCAGCCGCGAGCGGCGCGTGGGTGCAGGTGGCAGGGGCCTGGAAGGTGCACCGCCAGCTGGGTGGGACCGAGAAACCGTCGGTGAACCAGGTGCCGTTGGGCAGGGACAGAGCCAGGGTGACGTCCTCGCTGGCCCTGGCGCCGGCGTTGTGGAGGCCAACCGTCAGGGCGGACGAGCCGCCGGTGTCAGGAACCTCGGTGGAGTCGAGGCTCGCGGTGACAACCAGGTCGGCCCGGGCAGGTGCCGCGCTGGCGGGGGCCGCGCCGAGCAGACCCACCATGGTCACTGCCAGTGAACTCCCCGCGAGCGCACTGAGCCGGACGAGGCGGTGTCCAGAGGTTGCAGACATCGGATCCTTCCGTCGGAGGGATGACTCCGGGTCGACAGACCCGGCCGGGACAACAAATTCCTGTTGTCCGTCTGCTGAGCGCTACAAGATCAAGCCTCGTTACACCGCTTGGGGGAGGCCACTGATCGACGGTGATGGCATGTCCACGAAGGAGTGTGAACACCGCAGAAGTCGAATGCCCAACGACCGGACCGACAACCTTCATGTGCATGTCCTTCGATGGAAGTGACGCCAACCCACAACTGGCAGGCGTGCGGTCTTGAACAGGGCCGTCAGCGGGTGATTGGGTACGGAGCACGCTCGCCTGACCGGACCGAGCACGCGCCGCCCGCTCGGCGCGGCGGCCCCGCCAAACCAAGGACGTCGCCATGTTGTTTCTCGTGTTGCTTCTCGCCGCGCTGGCCGGGGCCGCCGCCGCGGTGGTCCTCGCCGTTCGCGGGTTCGTCGCGGCGTTCCGGAGAGGAGGGCGCTCCCGGGCCGGTTGGCTGCGGGTGGCGGCGCTCCTCGCCGGTGCCGGCACCATCGCCGTCTACACGTGGGGACTTCTCCACCTCGGCGTCGCGGTGCTGCAGGCGGAGGACGGTGGAGCCGGGTCCTCCCCGATCCAACCGTGTCGGGAAGGCGGGCCGCAGTTGGCGAGTCAGGTCACCGGGTACGGAGTCAGCTACCTGCCGCTCCGTTTCGAATGCCACCTCGGCCGTGGCGGCACGTACATCACATCGTCCGTGCCGGGGTACGTCAACCAGGCCGCGGGGGCCCTCGGACTGGTCACGGCCGTGTGTGGGGTCCTCGCGACCACGACGGCAAAGCGCGCCCGGCCGCCGGTCGCGCACGCGGCCGATCGCGACAACTGATCGCGGCGACGGTGTTCCCCGCCGGAAACGGTCGGTGCCCTCCGGATCATCCGGAGGGCACCGCTTTCCACCAGGGTCAGAGGAACTTGTACATCTCCGCGGAGGCCGCCTCGGTCTCGTTGGCGGGCGGCGCGCTCACCGAGACCTTCTCGCCGAAGCCGCTCATGCGCATGTCGGTGACCAGATCACCCACGGTCTTCGTGGCGATCGTGTAGGACAGCGCGGTGAGACGGCCGTCGGCGTCGACGGTCGCTTCGAACGGGATCGCCTTCGGGTCCTTCGCCAGCTTCGCCGACGACTCCAGGCCCTCGCGCATGCCGCCATCGGTGCTGGCGGCCTCGGCCGCCTTGCCCAGGTCGGCGGTACCGGTGTAACGGCCGCCGCCCACCTCCTGCGCGGACACGACGCCGCCGATGAGGCCGGTCTGCGCCTTGATGTCGAAGGACTGGCGCAGCGTGCTGGTCGGCCGGAGCTTGGTGAGGTCGATCTTCATCCACGGCTTCTCGCCCTCGAGCGAGTCCGACTTGATGTAGGCGGCGTCGCCGATCAGGCGGGCCTCCATCGGCTCCGGAGCGTTGCCGGTCACCTGGACCACCCGGGAGGCGGGATCCATCTTTCCACTGAGGGTGATCGATTGGGTGCCGGCCTTCACCGAGGCGTCCATGGTGACGGTGCCGCCGAGGCTGCGATCCATGGCCTGCCGGATGGTGGTGACCGGGTCGGCCTTGGACGCGGCGGCTGGGGGTGCGGCGGAGTCGCCGCCGGAGTCGGTGCCGCAGCCCGCCACGAGGGCGGCGAAGAGGGCGATCGAAAGGGTTGGGATCAGTCGACGCATAGACGTGACCCTAACGGACAGCCGCTGGCCTATTTGCCCGGGCATCAACCCTCCCGCGATTCACGTCTGTCTGTGTAACGAGAAACCGTGGAAATGCGCTACGCCTCGCCAGCCAGCCTATTCCCACCGGTGGGAATAGGCTCCGACGTATCGGGGCCGGCACTACTCGGGCCCGTACGTGCCTGGTCGGACGCGGATCGAGGGGGCCGCGTCCGGCACTGGCACGGGTCAGTCCGTGGGTAGCTGCTCGGCCCGGGCGAGCACGTGATCGATCAGGCCGTACTCCAGGGCCTGTTCGGCGGTGAACCAGCGGTCCCGGTCCCAGTCCCGCTGGATCTCGGCCAGGGTCCGTCCACTGTGCTGTGCGATCAGCTCCTGCATGGTCCGCTTCACGTGCAGCATGTTCTCCGCCTGGATGGTGATGTCCGAGGCGGTGCCGCCCATCCCGCCGGACGGCTGGTGCATCATGATCCGCGAGTGCGGCAGCGCGTACCGCTTGCCGGCCGCGCCCGCGCAGAGCAGGAACTGCCCCATCGAGCCGGCGAACCCCAGCGCCAGCGTGGCCACGTCGTTGCGGACGTAGCGCATCGTGTCGTAGACCGCCATCCCGGCGCTCACCGAGCCGCCCGGCGAGTTGATGTAGAGGTAGATGTCCCGCTCGGCGTCCTCGGCGGCGAGCAGCAGGATCTGGGCGCAGATCTGGTTGGCCGACTCCTCGGTCACCTCGGTGCCGAGGAAGACGATCCGCTCCCTCAGCAGCCGCTCGAACACCTGGTCACCGAAGGACGGCTGCCCGCCGTCCAGCATCCGCACGCCATTCTCGATCATTCGTAGCCGCCCTCCGCCGCGCCGGCGGGCGGCGGGACCGCCCGGTGAACCGGCCCCTCCAGCGTGCGTGCGGCGACGGTGGCTGGCCCAGGGATTCTGCCGGCGGCAGATCCGCCGACGGCAGAACCGGCGCGACCTACGCGGCGGTCAGTGCCCGCGCGCCCAGCCGGGCGCGTGAACCACCGGACGGAGCGGCGGTACGCGGACCGGGGCGCGAGCCACCGGCGGTGGCCGTCGTGCCGACGTGCAGGACCGACCCGCTCTCGGCTGGCTCCCGGTGCAGGACCAGCCCGCCGGTGCGTGGGCCCACCAGCAGGGTGGCGTTGCCGGTGTCGTGGCGGGCCACCTCGACCCGCTCGAGTCGGGTCAGCATCGCCCGCGGTGTGACCGGCAGGCGGGGCTCGACGCGGCGCATGTCGTCGCGGGCCTCACCGAGCAGGTCGGAGAGGCTGATGCCGAGCGCCCGGCAGATCGCCGCGAGCACCTCCGAGGAGGCCTCCTTGCGGCCCCGCTCGACCTCCGACAGGTAGGGCACGGACACGCCGGCCGACTGGGCCACCTCGCGCAGCGTGCGGCCCTGACGCTGACGGTGGCGGCGCAGCACTCCGCCGATCACTCGTCGCAGCAACGACATGCGGGCCTCACTCTCGCGGTCGTCGGCCGGGGACACCCCCATCATGCCTGTTGCCGGCCGTGCTGGCCGCCCGGTACGGGCCCGCGCCGAGTCGCCGGCGCGGGCCCGCAGCCTCATCGGCGCAGGTGGGTGTGCCATTCGGCCGGTTCGGGCACGAGCGTGACCGCCCGGAACAGGGCCCGGGTGCCGCCAGCGGGCAGCAGCGCGTGGTCGTCGATCGCCACGGTCGCCCCGTCGACGTCGTACACGGTCAGCGACTCGTTGCCACCCTGCCCGCCGAACCGCGCCGGGTGCCCATCGACCGTAGTGTTCGGGTCGACGGTTCGTCGTTGTCGCCCGGTAGTCGGGCCCGGTTCCGTGATCGGTTGCCCGGTCGGCCACCCCGGGCCGGTGGTTGCGCCGTACCGGCTATGTTGTGGGCGTGCAGGCGACGGTGGCGGAGCAGGTCCGACGGTGATCCATTTCCCTGCGCAGCGCCGGGGCCCGCTGAGCGCGCTGAGCCTACGGCTGGCCGCCGCCCTGGGCCTGGTCCTGGCCGTGGTCAGCGCGGTCTACCTGGACCGGGACGGCTACCGCGACGTCAACGAGGACGGCCTGACGCTGCTCGACTGCTTCTACTACGCGGTCGTCTCGCTCTCCACCACCGGCTACGGCGACATCACCCCGGCCGCGCAGTCGGCCCGGCTGGTCAACGTCCTCTTCGTCACGCCCGCCCGGGTGTTCTTCCTGATCATCCTGGTCGGCACCACCCTGGAAGTCCTGACCGAGCAGTACCGGACCGGCCGTCGCCTGTCGCGGTGGAGGAGAACCGTGAAGGACCACGTCATCATCTGCGGCTACGGCACCAAGGGCCGCAGCGCGGTCTCCGCCCTGATGGAGAACGGCCTGGACCGGTCGAGGATCGTGGTGGTGGAGCGCAGCACCGCCGCCCTGCGGCAGGCCACCTCGGCCGGGCTGGTCGCCATCGAGGGCTCGGCGACCCGGTCGTCGGTGCTCAACGAGGCGCACGTACGGAACGCGAAGGCCGTGATCATCGCGACCGACAGTGATGACGCGTCGGTGCTTGTCGCGCTGACCGTACGGCAGCTCACCGCCGGTCAGGTCCGCATCATCGCGGCCGCCCGGGAGGCGGAGAACGCCCCGCTGCTCAAGCAGAGCGGCGCGCACCACGTGATCGTCTCCTCGGCCACCGCGGGTCGCCTGCTCGGTCTCTCCACCTCGGCGCCGCCGCTCATCGACGTGGTGGAGGACCTGCTCACCCCGGGTCAGGGCATGGCGCTGGCGATGCGTTCGGCGGAGCGGGACGAGGTAGGTCGTTCGCCCCGTGAGCTGGAATCCCTGGTCATCGCCCTGGTGCGGCGAGGCAAGGTGGTCACCCTGGCCGACCGGGCCGGCGCGGTGATCGAGACCGGCGACATGCTGGTGCACGTCCGCGACGACCGCCCCCAGTCGACCTCGGCGGTCTGAGCCGCCCGTCGCAGCAGCGGCGTCAGCGGTTGTCGGCGGGCGACGTGTCCTCCAGGATCACCGCTTCGCAGGCGATCGTCGTCCCGCTGGCAGCCCGCCGGAGCAGTTGGTAGAGCGTCTCCCGTGCGTCGGGCTCCAGTGCCCCCAACACCTCGTTCTCGGCGGTGGCGAGGGCGCACTCGGCCTCGTTGAGGCGTTTTGCCCCGTCATCGGTCAGTTCGACGACATGCCGGCGGCGATCCTCGGGCGAGCGCCGCCGCTCGATCAGCTGCATCGACTCAAGGTCGTTGAGCAGCCCGACGATGTTGGTGCCGTCCATGGACAGGGTGCTGGCGAGCGCCTGCTGGCTGGTGCCGCCGCCGTCCCGCAACACGGTGAGCGCGACCAGATGCCGGGGCCGCAGGCCGAGCGGCGTCAGCACCGACTCGGACCGCAGCCGCATGCGCCGGGCCAGATGGTCCAGCAGCGGGCCTGAGCGGTGCTCCGAGGAGTCGAGCGGCGCGGCGGACATGTGACCCAGTCTACCGAGCCCGGGGAACATCGGCCTGCTATAAATAGTTGGTGCTGCACAGACGATCTCCGGAAGGGAAATAATGCATCTCCTGCATATCGACTCGAGTATCCGCGGTGAGTGGTCCGTCAGCCGACGGCTCACCGCCCGCGCCGTCGCCGTCTGGCAGGCGGCCCACCCCGACGGCAGCGTGACGTACCGGGACCTGGGCACCGAGCCGCTGCCGCACCTGGACGCGGCCGGCGGCCTGGCCCGGATGACGCCCCCCGACCAGCACACCCCTGCGCAGCGCGAATCCTGGGAGCTCAGCGAGCAGCTGGTCCACGAGGTGAAGCAGGCCGACGTGGTGCTGCTCGGGCTGCCGCTCTACAACTACGGCGCGCCCAGCAGCGTCAAGGCCTGGGTCGACCACCTGATCGTGCCGGGCCTGGCGTACGACCCGGCGTCCATGGAGGGGCTGCTCGGCGGGCGGGAATTCGTCGTGCTGGCCACCCGTGGTGGCGGCTACGGCGAGGGCACGCCTCGCAACGGCTGGGACCACGCCGAGCCGTGGCTTCCGCACGGCCTCTCGCAGACCGGCCTGGAGCCGCGCTTCATCAGCACCGAGCTGACACTCGCCCCGTCGGTCCCGGCGATGGCCGAACTGATCCCACTGCACGAGGCGAGCCTCGCGGCAACCGAGAAGGAGATCGACAACCTCTGGCTGCCGGCTTCCGCGCAGCGCTGACCGGAGCTTCCCGTTCGGACGGTGGCTGGCCGTTCCGCATCGAAAGGCCAGCCACCGCCCCTCCGGCACCCACGTTCGACTGGCCGGAGGCTGCCAACGTGCAGATCGCACGTGCTCCCGCCGATGATCCTTCGAGCTGCACGATTCGACCCCTAGGCTGAGCGAAGCTCCTCTATTTGGAGCTTCTTTCGTCCCGGGATGCTTGCTACGGTGTGGCGGCTTGGAACTGCCAATGGGGTCGCCGTAGCGAGTGTTCGGCGCGGTGTCGTTGGCGCAGGCACGACGGGGGCAACACTTTTCGCACGGGGCCATCGCTCCCGGCGTCGATCGTGCTCTTCCCGTCCGGTCGGACGCATCTCATCCGGGCCGTTCCGAGCGCCTCGTTAATCGAACGACGGGAAGCAATCAGTGGCTGAAGTGGCAACATCCGCAGGAGCCCGACGGCGGTGGTACGCCGGTGTCGTGGCGGCCCTCGCTCTCACGGGCGCAGCGGCCGTCGCACCCGCGACCAGTGCTCAGGCCGCCCCCACCGGGGGTGGCGTGTACGACGCGGCGAGCAGTTCGCAACCGGACCGGTTCAACAAGCTGCCGAACCTGCGCAAGGGGAAGCTCACGCTTCCCGAGCCGGGTGCCAAGGGCCGGGTGTTCGAGTCCGGCTCGATTGCGTCTCCCAAGGTCTTCCAGGGAAGCCTGGCGAGCGCCTCCGAGTTTCCGTACATCGTGGGCATCATCACCAGCTTCCAGGAAGATGGGGAGTCCTACTTCTACTGGTGCACCGGCACGATCATCGCCCCCAACAAGGTGCTGACGGCCGCGCACTGCACCGCCGACGGGCCCGGCACCACGCGGGTCCTCGCCGGCAAGGACCGGCTGTTCGACAGCAACGGTCAGATCATCCCCGGCAGCGGTTACGTCGCCGAGGTCAGCTCGACCTGGACCCACCCGAGCTGGAACATCGCCCAGCAGTACCAGGACCCCTACGCTCCGATCCTGGACGACGTCTCGGTCCTCACGCTCAAGCAGAACCTGCCCAGCGCGTACACCCCGGTGGCGCTGAGCGCCCAGGGCGACCAGAGCCCGTACGCCGCCGGCACCTCGGCCCAGATCGCGGGCTACGGCGTCACCGCGTCGGACGACGCGGTGATGGACAGCCGGCTGCGCAAGGCGACCGTCCCGATGCGGTCCAACGCGGACTGTGCGGCGGTTGCTGGCACGTTCTACCGCTCCGACCGGATGATCTGTGCCGGTTCGGGCACCGACAACACGCCGAGCAGCGACACCTGCGGGGGTGACTCGGGAGGTCCGCTGCTCGTCAACGGGGTCCAGGTCGGTATCACCGACTGGGGCTTCGAGCCGTGCGGCTCGTCCCCGGGTTACTACGAGCGGCTGAGCTACTACAGCAACGCCGTCAAGGCGGACCTGACCCGGCCGAAGCTGATCAACGCCGACTGGTCCGGCGACGGGCACACCGACCTGATCGGTCGGGACAGCGCGGGCAACCTCCAGCTGTACTACGGCAGCGGCTTCTCCAACGACGGTAGCGGCGGCTTCTACGACAAGAAGAAGATCAACGCGGGGTGGTCCGGTTTCACCCGGGTCTTCCGGGTCTACAACTGGAACGGCGACAACAAGCCGTCCATCATGGCCATGAAGCCGACCGGTGAGCTGTTCATCTACGACTCCGACGGCGCGGGCAACTTCGTCGGCGGGGCCCGGAAGATCGGCAGCGGGTGGGCGGGTTTCACCGCTCTCATGGTGACGAACAACTGGCTGGGCAACAACCGGCCGAGCCTGATGGTCCGCAAGTCCAACGGCGACCTGATCCGCTACACCAGCAACGGTGCGGGCGGCTGGGAGAACCCGTCGGGCACCCGGATCGGCACCGGCTGGAACGGGTTCAACCTGTTCCTCACCCCGGGCGCCTGGAAGGGTGACGGGCTGGAGGTGCTGATCGGCCGCACCTCCACGGGCGTGCTGAAGATGTACCAGTCCAACGGCGCGGGCGGCTGGACCAACCCGTCCGGCACCCAGATCGGCAGCGGCTGGGCCAACTACAAGAACATCATGGTTCCGGGGGACTGGAGCGGCGACAACATGATGGATCTGTTGGGCGTCAACAGCAGTAACCAGATGCGTCTGTACACCACCAACGGCTACGGCCAGTGGCTCGACGCGAGCGGCAAGGTTATCTCCAGCGGTTGGGGCGGCTTCAACCCGATCTTCTGATCGGGGCTGCGCCACCGCGAACGGAAAGGGCCCGCAACCGGATCGGTTGCGGGCCCTTCTCGTCGTGTCTGCAGCTCCGGGCGGTCGGTCCGGCGCGCTGCGCCACCGCCGCCGCGAGGGTCAGAGGATGGTCCAGGTGTCCCCGCTGCCCAGCAGCCCGGCGAGCTGTTGCTCGGGGGTCTCGGTGACCTTCGCACGCGCTGCGGCGAGCTGCTCCTGCACCACGCTGTCGTAGGAGGGGCGGTCCACCGAGCGGAACACTCCGATCGGGGTGTTCCGCAGGTCCAGGCCGGGCAGCCGGGACAGCGCGAACGCGTACGCCGGGTCGGCCACCGTCGCGTCGTGCACGACGATCTCCTCCGGGCGGACCGAGCTGGTCTCCCGGACCTCCAGGCCGAACCCGCCCGGGGGGTGCACCACGCAGAACCGGCCGTCGGCGCCGAAGGTGATCGGCTGCCCGTGCTCCAGGCGGATCAGGTAGTCGTCCCGGGTGGCCGGATCCTTGAGCTGGTCGAACGCCCCGTCGTTGAAGATGTTGCAGTTCTGGTAGATCTCCACGAACGCGGAGCCCTGGTGCTCGGCGGCGGCCCGCAACACCGACTGCAGGTGCTTGCGGTCGGAGTCGATGGTCCGACCGACGAAGCTGGCCTCCGCGCCGAGCGCGAGGGAGAGCGGATTGAACGGGGCGTCCGCCGAACCGGCCGGGGTCGACTTGGTGACCTTTCCGACCTCGGAGGTGGGCGAGTACTGCCCCTTGGTCAGCCCGTAGATCCGGTTGTTGAACAGCAGGATCTTGAGGTTGACGTTGCGCCGTAGCGCGTGGATCAGGTGGTTGCCGCCGATGGAGAGCGCGTCGCCGTCACCGGTGACCACCCAGACCGACAGGTCGGGCCGGGACACCGAGAGACCGGTCGCGATCGCCGGGGCGCGGCCGTGGATCGAGTGCATCCCGTACGTGTTTATGTAGTACGGGAACCGGGAGGAACAGCCGATGCCGGAGACGAAGACGGTCCGCTCCCGGGGAATGTTCAGCTCCGGCATGAACTGCTGGATGGCCGCCAGGATCGCGTAGTCGCCGCAGCCGGGGCACCAGCGCACCTCCTGGTCGGACTTGAAGTCCTTGGCGGTGAGCTTGAGGGCGACGGGCTCAGACATTCTTCAGCACCTCTTCCAGCGTCGTCTCCAGCTCCGTGGACGTGAACGGCAGGCCGCGGACCTGGTTGTAGCTGATGGCGTCGACCAGGTAGCGGGCCCGGATGACGTGGGCGAGCTGGCCCAGGTTCATCTCCGGGATGACCACCCGGTCGTAGGAGCGCAGGACCTCGGCCAGGTTGGCGGGCATCGGGGCCAGGTGCCGCAGGTGCGCCTGGGCGATGGACAGGCCCCGCTGGCGGAGCTGCCGGCACGCCGCACCGATCGGCCCGTACGTCGAACCCCAGCCGAGCACCAGCACGCGGGCGTCGCCGTCCGGGTCCTCCACCTCGATGTCCGGCACCGGGATCGTCTCGATCCGGGCCGCCCGGGTGCGCACCATGAAGTCGTGGTTGGCCGGGTCGTAGGAGATGTCGCCGGTCTTGTCGGCCTTCTCCAGGCCGCCGATCCGGTGCTCCAGACCCGCCGTGCCCGGGATCGCCCACGGCCGGGCCAGGGTCTCCGGGTCGCGCAGGTAGGGCAGGAAGGTGGTGCCGTCGTCGCCGTTGGGCTTGGTGGCGAACTCCACCCGCAGGTCGGGCAGCGACTCCACGTCGGGCAGCAGCCACGGCTCCGAGCCGTTGGCGACGTAGTTGTCGGACAGCAGGATCACCGGAGTGCGGTAGGTCAGCGCGATCCGGGCCGCCTCCAGCGCGGCGAAGAAGCAGTCCGACGGCGACCGGGGCGCGATCACCGCGACGGGCGCCTCGCCGTGCCGGCCGTAGAGCGCCATGTTGAGGTCGGCCTGCTCGGTCTTGGTCGGCATGCCCGTGGACGGGCCGGCACGCTGCACGTCCACGATCACCAGCGGCAGCTCCAGCGCCACCGCGAGGGAGATCGTCTCGCTCTTGAGCGCCACGCCGGGGCCACTGGTGGTGGTCACCCCGAGCGACCCGCCGTACGACGCGCCCAGCGCCGCGCCGACCGCCGCGATCTCATCCTCCGCCTGCATGGTGAGCACGCCGAAGCGCTTGTGCTTGCTCAGCTCGTGCAGGATGTCCGACGCCGGCGTGATCGGGTACGCGCCGAGGAAGACCGGCAGCCCGGAGCGGACGCCAGCGGCGACCAGACCCAGCGAGAGCGCCGCGTTGCCGGTGATGTTGCGGTAGGTGCCCGGCGTCATCTTCGCCGGCTTGACCTCGTACCGGACCGCGAAGTCCTCGGTGGTCTCGCCGAAGTTCCAGCCGGCCTTGAACGCGGCCACGTTCGCCGCGACCAGCTCGGGACGGGCGGCGAACTTGCGCTCCAGGAAGCGCAGCGTCGACTCGTACGGCCGGGAGTACATCCACGAGAGCAGGCCGAGGGCGAACATGTTCTTCGACCGCTCGGCGTCCTTCTTGGACACGTCGTACGCGGCGAGCGCGCCGACGGTCATCGAGGTCAGCGCCACCGGGTGCACGACGTACCCGGCCAGCGAGTCGTCGTCCAGCGGGCTGGACTGGTAGCCGACCTTGGCCAGGTTGCGCCTGGTGAACTCGTCGGTGTTGACGATGATGTCCGCGCCGCGCGGCAGGTCGGCCAGGTTGGCCTTGAGCGCCGCCGGGTTCATCGCCACCAGCACGTTGGGCGCGTCGCCCGGGGTGAGGATGTCGTAGTCGGCGAAGTGCACCTGGAAGCTCGACACGCCGGGCAGTGTGCCGGCAGGTGCCCGGATCTCCGCGGGGAAGTTGGGCAGCGTGGAAATGTCGTTGCCGAGCTGCGCCGTCTCCGAGGTGAACCGGTCGCCGGTCAGCTGCATGCCGTCGCCGGAGTCACCGGCGAACCGGATGACCACCCGATCGAGTTGACGGATCTGCTTGGTCACTGTGCCACCTTCGTTCGCGACTGCGGGGCCCGCAAAACCGACTCACTCCTCGCGCTCACGCCTGCACCTCGCTTCGCTGCGCGCGGTCGCGCGGGCGGCTGAACCTGATGGTGACCTCGCCTTGCCCGGCCACGGGACCTCCTTGACGCAACGCCGCACCGCACCGCTCCAGGCTGGTCCGGTCCGCTGTCGTTCCTCACCTGAGAGCCTACGTCGAACAGACCCCCGGCCCTCCCCGGAGGTCCGCCGACTGGGACCGGATCCGGTTGAGAATTGCACCGTATTGCGACGTTTCACCCAGCCCGCCGTAATCCAGATCACCGTCGACGTCGCGCCATCGGCCCGCGCCGGGGTGGTGGACGGCCGGTGTGGCCGGTCAGTCGGTGGGGACCGTGGGCGGGTCGGTGAGCCGGCGACGCAGCGAGGTGGTCGCCAGCGTGAGGGCCAGCACCACCAGCAACGCGGAGACCGCGATCAGGAGAACCGCCGTGCGCTGCACCGAGGTCATCCCGGCATCGTCGCCGGAGCCGCCGGCGGGGAGCACGCCCTGCGAGCCGGTGGGCGCGGGCGGGGAGACCACCGGGGTGGCCAGCGCGGCAGCCGCGGTGATCCGGAAACTCATCTGCACCCGCCGGGTGGGGCCGCTGCGCGGGTCGAGTTGCCCGATCACCGCGCCGGACAGCGGCGCCTCCCGCTGGGCCTGCGGTGTCGCCTCCACCGGCAGCCGCAGTTCGACGGCGCTGCCCGCCCGCACCGGGCCGGTGTCGCACCGGGTCCGGGTCGGGTCGATCGCCACGCAGCCCTCCGGTGGGGCCGGCACGCTCACCCCGGCCGGAAGGACCACCTCGACCCGGCCGGCCGCGTCCACCGTGCCGGTGTTGCCCAGCCGCACCGCGAGGGTGCTCGCCGCGCCGCTGATGTCGAAGCTCACCTCGTCGGCGGCCAGCGAGATCCCGGGCACCGGTGGACCCGGCGGGAAGAGCACCGCGAAGCCCTGGTCGTCGGCGGCCTCACCGGCGACTCCCGGTGCGTTCGCGGTGACCCGCACGGAGCCGCTGAGGGGCATCTGCTTCCACGCGGTGCCGGCGACCCGCAACCGGAGCAGGCTGCTGAAGCGTGCGCCCGCCTCGGCCGTCCAGGCCCCGCAGCGGTACGCGCCGCCACCGGTGGCGGTGCAGCCCTTCGTTCCGGCGTCGGTCAGCCCGGCGGGCAGGGTGTACGAGAGCCGGATCAGCTGGGCGGTGGTGCCGGTGTTCGTCACCGTGACCCGCAGCGTGGCGGCGGTGCTGGCCGCGTTCCAGTACGCGCCCGTGAGGGTGACGTCCTCGGTGGTGACCTGCACGCCGAGTGGGTTCGGCGGCGGCGCCTCCTGGCCCGGTGCCGGCGGACGGACCGGGGGAGCTGACGGCGCCGGGGGCGCTGGAGGCGCTGGAGGCGCCGGGGGCCCGGGCGTGGGCGGCCGGGTGGTGCTGCTGCTGCCCGGTGCGGGCGCGGTGGTGGTCGGTGCCGGCGGCACGTCCGGCGCGGTGGTCTGCGGGGCCGGTGGCGTCGTCTCCGGCGGCGGTGCGGTGGTCTCCGGGGCCGGGTCGGTCGGCGGCGGATCGCCGCCCGGCTCCTCGGTCGGGGTGGGCTCCTCGGCCGGGGTGGTCTCGGGGCCCGGCGCGGGTTCGGTCGCCGAGTCCGTCACCGCAGCGACCGGGGTGGCGTCCGGCACTGCCGCGCCGGCCCAGGCCGGTGCCACGGCGAGCGCCGCGAGCAGGCCGAGCACGAGCGAGATCGCCAGCAGGGGCGTGGGACGCCCCGCAGCCCCCCGAGGGACGGGCGGAACCTGCACGCTGGCCATCTGACCTCCGGTGACATGGGTGGGGGTCCAGTATTCGGTAACAGTTGCCTTGGAGCACTAGTCCCATTTGGAAACAAATCCGTAACGTGTTCGGGACGGCCGTTCCGGGGGGACGGTAGGCTGCCGGACGTGACCGGTTACCTGGGCTCGTACGCGACGCTCGGGCTCCTGCTGCTCGCCAGCGTCCTCTTCTTCGTTACGGCGTTCTCGGCCAACCGAGTGTTACGTCCCGCCCGTCCAGCGGAGCCGCACGGCAAGCGGACCAGCTACGAGTGCGGGCTCGACCCGGTCGGCGCGGACTGGGCGCAGATGCAGATCCGCTACTACGTCTACGCCTACCTCTACGTCCTCTTCGCGGTCGAGGCGGTGTTCCTCTTCCCCTGGGCGGTGGTCTTCGACCGGCCGGGCTTCGGCCTGGTCACGGTGGTGGAGATGGCGGTGTTCGTGGGGGTGCTCGCACTGGGCATCCTCTATGCCTGGCGTAGGAACATCCTGCGCTGGACCTGAGCCCCCGGGCCTCCGGCGATCGTGCCGGTCCGTCCGGCCGTTCGCGGCCGGTTGTCCGGACGAGCGGTCAGGCCAGGCCGCGACGGGTCGCCGCGGGCGGCCGGTCACCGCGGATCGAGGCCACCATGTCCAGCACCCGGCGGGTGGGCGCGACCTGGTGGGCCCGGAACACCCGGGCACCGAGCCAGGCCGAGATCGCCGTCGCGGCGAGCGTCCCCTCCAGCCGTTCGGCGACCGGCAGGTCGAGCGTCTCGCCGATGAAGTCCTTGTTGGAGAGCGCCACCAGCAGCGGCCAGCCGGTCCCGGTCAACTCGTCCAGCCGACGGGTGATCTCCAGGGAGTGCCGGGTGTTCTTGCCGAAGTCGTGAGCCGGGTCGATCAGGATGCCGTCGGGGCGTACCCCCGCGGCCACCGCGCGCTCGGCGAGCCCGGTCACCGTCGCGACCACGTCGGCGACCACGTCGTCGAAGGCGGCCCGGTGCGGCCGGGTCCGGGGGACCAGCCCGCCGGCGTGCGAGCAGACCAGCCCGGCGCCGGTCCGCGCGGCCACCCGGGCGAGCGCCGGGTCGGCGCCCGACCAGGTGTCGTTGAGCAGGTCGGCCCCGGCCGCCACGGCCTCCACCGCCACCTCCGCGCGCCAGGTGTCGATGGAGATGACCACCTCCGGGAACGCGGCCCGGACGGCGGCGATGGTGTCCACCGTGCGCCGGATCTCCTCGGTGACGTCCACCTCGGCGCCGGGCCCGGCCTTCACCCCGCCGATGTCGATGATCGCCGCGCCCTCGTCCACGGCCCGCTCGACCGCCCGCAACGCGCTGTCGGCGGCGAAGGTGGCGCCCCGGTCGAAGAACGAGTCCGGCGTGCGGTTGACGATCGCCATCACCACCAGCTCGCCGGGAGCGAAGGTCCGCCCACCCAGCCGAAGCGCCCCGGCCATGCCCGCCTCCTGAGAGTCCGCACCGTCGCCGCCGCGTCGGCCGGTCCCGACGCTAGCCGGTCGGCGGACCGGAACGCCGGGCGGCGTCGACGCCGATCGTGATCGAGGTGGGTGGTGGGCTCGCTCACGGCCGTGCGCCATGCCACGATCAGTGCATGGGTCAGCTTCTGCTCTTCCTGGTCGTGGCGTTGACCGTCGCGGCGGTGGTGTTCGGCGTGACGGTGCTGGTCACCGGCCGCGATCCGGGCCTGGTGCCCGCCGAGCCGGATTCGCAGGCCGTGGCGTTGCCGGCCAGCCGGCCGCTGCGCGAATCCGATGTGGGCGCGGTCCGTTTCGACACCGGGCTGCGCGGGTACCGGATGGCCCAGGTCGATCAGGCGATGCGCCGCGCCGCCTACGACATCGGCTACAAGTCGGAGCTGATCGGCGTGCTGGAGGCGGAGGTCAACGCGTTGCGTGCGGGGCGTATCGCCGACGCGGACGCGCTGCGCCAGGCCCGTGAGCAGTCCGCCGGCGTGGCTACGAACGAGGATGCGGCGGCTCAGCAGATCGAGCGGCCGGGCGACGACGCCGGGTCCGGCGTTACCCCGGTCGGCCCGGCCGGTGTCGGCCCGCTGCCCGGTGCCACGTCCTCCCCGGCGGACTCCGACGGGGTGGCTCCGGCCGCCGCGCAGGCCGATGACGAGCCGGCTGATGACAAGCCGGCCGACGGCGAGCCGGCCGACGGCACCGGACAGCACGGCGCGGTGGTTCGGTCGGAGTCGGCGTGACCGACCCGGGGGGCGGCGACGATCTCCGCGAGGCCGCCCAACCCGGCGCTGGCGAAGTGACCGCCACGGTGATCGTCAACGCCCCGGCGGAGCGGGTCTTCACCGCGCTGCTCGCCTGGGAACGCCAGTCCGACTGGATCCCGTTCACCCGGCTGCGGGTGGTCGAGGGCGACGGCCGTGAAGGCAGCCTGATCGAGGCCGTGACGGCGCTCGGCCCGCTGGTGCTGCGCGACGAGATGCGGGTGGTCCGGGTCGACGAGCCGTACGAGATCGGCGTGGTGCACTGCGGCCGGCTGCTGCGCGGCCCGGGGGTGCTGCGCTGCACCCAGATGGACCGGGCCCGCACCCAGGTGGTCTGGCACGAGTGGTTCCACCTGCCGGGCGGCCCGGCCGGCCGGCTGGCGTGGCCGGTGCTCTGGCCCGGCTCCAAGGTCAGCCTCACCCAGGCGCTGAAGAGGTTCGCCCGTCTGGTCGAGCAGGGCCAACTGCCCTGACCACGCCCCGCGGCGGCTGCCCGCCGGCGCGCGCGGGACACCACCTGCGGCCGGGCGGCCGGCGGCGCCGGGCTGTCGGTCCGATGGCCTAGCGTGTACGAGGTGAGTGACCTGGTGATCGGCGCCGACGGGCTGCCACGCTGCGCCTGGGGGTCGAGCACCCCCGACTACGCCGTCTACCACGACACCGAGTGGGGGCGGCCGCTGCACGGCGACGACGCGCTCTACGAGCGGATGACCCTGGAGGCGTTCCAGTCGGGCCTGTCCTGGCTGACCATCCTGCGCAAGCGCCCGGCGTTCCGGCTGGCCTTCGACGAGTTCCGGATTCCGACCGTCGCCGGCTACGACGACGCCGATGTGACCCGGCTGCTCGCCGACGCCGGCATCGTCCGCAACCGAGCCAAGATCGAGGCGGCGATCGCCAACGCCCGCGCCGCGCTGGAGCTGCCCGACGGCCTGTCCGCACTGCTCTGGTCCTTCGCCCCGGCGCCCCGGCCGGCCCGTCCCGCCTCGTTCGCCGAGGTCGCGCCGATCACCCCCGAGTCGACGGCGATGGCCAAGGCGCTCAAGAAGCGCGGCTTCCGGTTCGTCGGCCCGACCACCGCGTACGCGCTCATGCAGGCCACCGGCATGGTCGACGATCACATCGTCGGCTGCCACGTCACGCTGCCACCGACGGCGTGATGGGATGGCAGGCATGACGACCGAGACCGCGCACCGGGCCGGCGAGGCCGGCCACGTCGACGGGACGGGCACCTGGGCGCTGCTGCTGCCCGCCGAGCGGTACGAGGCCGAGCGGCTCGTGCACCACGACACGCTGGAGCTGACCGGGGTGACGGGCGTCAGCCGACCGGGCCCGGGTGATCAGGTGGCGGTGCTGGCCGACACGCCGCCCCGGCTGGTGGCGCTCGGCCGGGTCACCGCGCCGGCCCAACGGCACCGCGAAGACCCGGACGACCCGCAGTCGCCGGTCGAGCCCGGGACGCTCGTCGTGGCGTACACCCGGCGGGCCTTCGACGAGCCGGTGCCGGCCGACCGGCTGACGCTCGACGGGCCCCTCACCGCGCTGGACCCGGTGGCCTTCCGGGCGCTGGCCGACCGGCTCGGTCCGCCCCCGGCGCGGCGCACCTGGCTGGTCAGCCTCGACCTGCCGATCGAGGCCGGCACGCCGGCCGAGGCGGTCCGGCTCTTCTGGTCCTACGTGCAGGAGCTGGGGCCGCGTGAGCTGCCGGCCTTCGTGTCGCCCTCCGGGGACGAGCTGGCCATGCAGGCGTTCGTGCTGGGCGCGGAGGCCAACCAGGACCCGGAAGAGGACGACTAGAACAGGCCGTCCAGCCGCCCCCGCCAGTCGGCGAGCACCGAGCCCGGGTCGGTGTCCAGCACGCGCTCCAGCAGCGTGGCGTAGACGTCCCGGAAGTCGGTCGTGTACTTCAGGTCCCCGTCGTCGAGGTCGGTGAGGCTGGGCGGCGCGCCGTGCCAGCCGCCGCGCACTCCGGCGCCGAGCAGCAGCATGTCGGAGGCGGTGCCGTGGTCGGTGCCGTCCGAGGCGTTGGCCCGGACCCGGCGGCCGAACTCCGAGTAGACCGCCACCACCACCTTCCGGCCCGCCTCGGTCCGGCTCATCCGGTCCGCGAAGCCGGTCAGCGCCCGGTCCACCTGGCCGAGCAGGACGGCCTGCAACTGCTTCTCGTCGGCGTGCGTGTCGAAGCCGCCCAGGGACACCGAGAAGACCCGGGTGGACACCTGGGCCTCGACGCACTGCGCGACCAGGTCCAGCTGCGCGTCCAGGGGGGTCCGTGCCCCGCCGGTGGCCGTCGCCGGCGCCTGGTCGCCGTCCGGGTCCGCCGCGTCCGTCGCCGCGGAGTCACGGACGTGGCGGATCATCTCGTCCACCGAGCGCAGGTCGGCGAAACAGGCGGCGGCCCGGCTCCTAGCCGCCGACTCACCCGCCTCCGGCGCGGCGAACGCGGTCAGCGTCGCCGCTGGCAGCCCCTTGGCGGCCTTCCGGTCGGCCACGGGCACCGCGGCGCCCGCGCTCCGCGCCCCGGCCAGCAGCGGCGGCAGCGCCGGCTCGAAGGAGACCGCGAGCCGAGGGTCCCCGCCCGCCCCGTCCAGCCAGCGACCCAGCCAGCCGGTGTTGCCGGGCCGGTCCGGTTGTGCGGTGTGCCAGATGTCCATGGACCGGAAGTGGCTGCGGTCCGGCTTCGGGTAGCCGATTCCGCGCACGATCGCCAGCCCGCCGCCGGACCAGCGCTGGTGCAGGCCAGCCAGCGCCGGGTTGAGACCGAAGTCGTCGTCCAGCCGGCGCACCTCTCCGTCCGGGTACGCGAGCTCCGGGCGGGCCGCCCGGTAGGCCGGGTCGCCGTACGGGATCACGGTGTTCAGACCGTCGTTGCCGCCGTAGAGGGTGACCAGCACCAGCGTGCGGGACTGCGGATCGCGGTCCCCGGCGGTGTCCAGCAGGTCCCGCAGGCCGTAGGCGCCGGCCCCGGCGGCCAGTGCGCCCGCGCCGACCACTCCGCTCGTGAGCAGGAACTTCCGTCGGGTCAGGGTGTCCATCTGTCGACTCCTCGGCTCAGCTGACGGTGTACTCGGGACTGACCAGGCCTGCCGCGAGCAGCTTCCGGGGCTCGCCGGCCAGCGGGGCCAGGGCGGCCCGGGTCCGCGCACCCCATCCGTCCACGACCAGCAGCCGGGCCAGGGCGTCCGGCCGGCCGGCGGCGGGCGCGGCCGTCAGCCGTTCCAGCACCGCCGGCGTCACGGCGGCGGCCAGCATCCCGGCCATCCGGAGTCGGGCCTGCAACGACGAGGTGGTCAGCCAGGCGGCCCCGGCCGGCCAGCCGCCGACGCTGGGCGGCCGCAGCGGCACCTGGTCCAGCGCGTTCAGGCCGGCCAGCAGTTGTTTGCGTTGCTCCTCGCGCAGGGCGGAGGGCCGTACGCCGAGTTGCCGCAGCGCGCCGACGACCCACTCCACCGGCTGCTTGACCAGGGTGCCCCGGGTCTGCGCGAAGGCCGGCGAGGAGAACAGCGTGCGGAGGGTGGCGACGGTGTCCGCGCCGGCCAACCCGGCCGGCGCCGGGACGTCGGCGCCGGCGTAGCGGAACCAGAGCCGGCCCGCCACGAACGTCGCCGCCGCGGGCTGGGCGGACAGCAGCCCGGCGTACGCCTCGGCGTCGAACCGGCCGCTGTGCCCGAGGATGGTCTTCTCCCCGGAGTCGTGCCGGCGGGTCTCGAACCGGACGGTGCCGGTGCGCCGGTCCACGACCCAGCCGGTCAGCGCCCGCGCGCCGGCCTTCACGTCCGCCTCGGTGTAGCTGCCGATGCCGAGGGTGAACAGCTCCATCAGCTCGCGGGCCAGGTTCTCGTTCGGGGCCTTGCGGGTGTTCTTCTGCCCGTCCAGCCAGATGATCAGGGCCGGATCGCGCACCATCGCGGTGACCAGCGGGCCCAGCGGTCCCCGCCCGTGCCGGCGCAGCGTCTCCAACTGGCCGAGCATCACCCGCGCCGACTTGACCTTCTGGGCGCTGGTCGCCCAGTGCCCGTGCCAGAAGAAGAGCAGCTTCTCGCTCAGCCCGTCCTCGGCGGCCACCATCCGGTCCAGCCACCAGAGGGTCAACCGTTGCAGCTGCTCCCGGCGCTCCGCGTTCGCCTTCTGCCGCTGCTCGCGGCTCGATTCCCTGGTCAGCGCGGCGTACGGGTCCGGGGGCAACGCCGGGACCGGGGTGGCGGCCGCACCCCGGTCCGCCCGGTTCCGGTTCAGGAGGCCGGCCAGGGTGGCCTCCGGCCCGGCCCGCTCGGCCGCGTCCACCTCGTCGGCGGTCGGCCCGAAGGTGGCTCGGCGCAGCAGGTGCGCCACCGCTTCACGGTCGGTCATGTGGTCGACGCTAGGCGGCCCGTGTTCGAGGGCGGTAAGGGCGGGATCCGAATCGCGTTCAGTGTCCCTCGAAGACCGGTTTCTGCTTGGCGACGAAGGCGAGGGTGGCCGACCGGTGATCGGCGGTGGCACCGCAGATCGACTGTGCCTGCGCCTCGGCGGCCAGCGCGTCGGCGAGGGTGCCGGCGTCGGCGATGGAGAGCTGTCGTTTGATCGCCCCGTACGCGACGGTGGGGCCGGCGGCGAGGCGCGCGGCCAACTCCTGCGCGGTCGGCAGCACCTGCTCGTCGTCGTCCACCAGCCGGTTGAGCAGCCCCAGCCGGCAGGCCTCCTCGGCGCGTACCGGCTCGGCCAGCATCAGCAGCTCCACCGCCTTGGCGTGGCCGACCAGGCGCGGCAGCGTCCAGGACGCGCCGGTGTCGGCGGCGAGGCCGACCTTGGCGAAGGCCATCAGGAAGCTGGTGGTCGGGCCACCGATCCGGATGTCGGCGAGGAAGGCCAGCGACGCGCCCGCCCCGGCGGCCATCCCACGGACCGCGGCCACCACCGGCTTGGGCAGGTTGGCCAGTCGGGCGGCGATCGGGTTGTAGTGCGCCCGGACCGTGTCCAGCGGGTTGCCCGTACCGCTCTCCAGCGTCGACACGTGCTCGCGCAGGTCCTGACCGGCGCTGAACGACCCACCCGCGCCGGCAAGCACGACCGCCCGGCAGGACCGGTCGGTCTCCAGCTCCGCGAGAGTGTCCCGCAGCGCCTCCTTGAGCGCCACGTCGAGGGCGTTCATCGCCTTAGGCCGGTTCAGCGTGATGGTGACGACGGCGTCGGTCCGGTCGACCAGCAGCGGCTCGGTCACGTGTCTAACGACCCTTCTGTCGGACGATGCGGTTGCCGGCGTCGAGGCACTGCTCGACGTACCGGTCAGCGGCCGGACGCAGGCGGGCCGCGTGCCGGTCGAAGAAACTGGCCGCGGCGGTGCCGGGCCAGCGTTCGGGCAGCAGCGCCGGGGGCAGCTGCGGGTCCCGGAACAGGAACGTACGCCACGCGTGCACGAGCCGGAACCGGGCCGCGTACGCCTCCTCGTCGCTGCTGCGTGCGGTGACCGCGCCGAGCAGCGGGCGCTGGTCCGCGACGAACCGTTCGTAGGCGCGGCCGATCTCGCTCAGGTTCCAGGCTCGGCGGACCACGCCCATCGCGCCCGGGGTGCCCGCGAAGTGCGAGGCGGTGAACCGCTCGAATCGGACATTGGCCTCGGCGAGCAGCAGGTCGACGTCTTCAGCGGGCCGGGTGGCCACCCAGGTCTGCTCGTCCAGCGTGCCGTAGCCCAGGAAGCTGAGGTTGGCGGCGAGCCGCTGCCGGTCCCGCCGGGAGCCGGGAGCCTCCAGGACGAGCAGATCGAACCGGCCGTCCCAGCTGACCCGGCCGGTCCGGTAGATCCGGGCCGCCGCCTCGTCCAGTCGGCGGGCGGCTTTCGGTGTGATCGAATATCCCGGTCCGGACGCCAGCCGGAGCGGATCGAGCCAGCCCTGACGCACCATCCGGGACACGGCGGTGCGCACTGCGGGTGGCGCGATTCCCAACGGCGCCAATAGCTTGACCAGGGCGGCGACCGGTGCCCGGCCACCCCGCGGTCGGAGGTGGTCGCCGTACAGGTCGAAGAGTGCCGACCGTGCCTGCATGACCGCACATTGTGACAGGCCTTCTCAAGATAAGCTAGATGCTGTTACATCAATGCTGCTCCGGTTTGGGTCCGGCGGTGTTCATCAGGGAAAATCGTTGGTCGACACCCCCGCGACCGTTGCGGGTGGTCGTGACGAAGTGGCTGTGGGGCAACCCACCGACCCTGGTGTAGGTCTGAGGGGAGACAACATGGCGGCGATGAAGCCGCGGACGGGCGACGGTCCGCTGGAAGTCACCAAGGAGGGTCGGGGCATCGTCATGCGGGTCCCGCTGGAGGGCGGTGGCCGGCTCGTCGTCGAGATGACTCCCGACGAGGCCAACGCGCTCGGTGACGCGTTGAAGGCGGCCGCCGGCTGAGTGGGGACTGGTCCGGGCGGCGTACGCCGCCCGGAACCTTCCTCGGTCCCTGAGCCACCGGCATCGCCGGTGGCTCAGGGTCTTCATCTGTGCGGACAGACGGGTCCAGTCCCGCTCCGCGACACTTTCTGGAGGTGCGGTTCCGCGTGCTCGCCATCCGTCCGATCGCCGAGCCCGATCGGCTCGACGTCCTCGTTCTGCCCGTCCGTCCCGCCGCTGAGCCGGCGGACGGCGACGCCTCTGCCGAACCTGCGCCCACCGCTGTGGCCCTGCCGGACGGCACCGCCGAGGAGGCCGCCGCGCTGGCGCCGGTCGCCCGGTTGACCGGGCGGGCCGGCGAGATCCGCACCCACCTGCGCCCCGGGCGTACCCCCGGCCGGCTGCTGCTGCTCGGCATCGGTGACGGCGGCGAGGCGGCCTGGCGGACCGCCGGCGCGGCCCTGGCTCGCGCCGCCGCAGATGAGACGTACATCACTCTCGCGCTCCCGGAGGAGGTGACGGCGGCCGCGGTCCGCGGGTTGACCGAGGGGCTGCTGCTCGCCTCGTACCGGTTCCGGCTGACCGAGGCCGGCGACCCGCCCGCGCTCGCCGGCGTCGACCTGCTGCTCGCCGACCCGGCCGCGCACGAGGCCACCATCGCCACGGCTCAAACGACCGCCGCGATGACCCGCCTCGCCCGCGACCTGACCAACATGCCCTCCTCCGTGAAGAACCCGCAGTGGTTCGCCGACCAGGTGGCCTCCGCCGCGGCTGACCTGCCGGACCTGCGCCTGCGGGTCCGTGGGCCGGACGAGCTGGCCGCCGAGGGCTTCGGCGGGATCCTCGCCGTGGGCGGCGGCTCGGCCAGCGGCCCCCGCCTGGTCGAACTGGACTGGCACCCGGCCGACGCACGTACCCATGTGGTGCTGATCGGCAAGGGCATCACCTTCGACACCGGCGGGATCTCGATCAAGCCGGTGCCGGCGATGAAGCTGATGCGCAAGGACATGGCCGGCGCGGCCGCGGTCGTCGCCGCCACCCTCGGCGCCGCGACGCTGCGGTTGCCGATCCGGGTCACCACGCTGGCCCCCCTCGCCGAGAACATGGTCAGCGGCTCGGCGTTCCGCCCCGGCGACGTCGTCCGGCACTACGGCGGGACGACCAGCGAGACGACCAACTCCGACGCGGAGGGCCGGCTGGTCCTCGCCGACGCGCTGGCGTACGCGGTGCAGCAGCTCGCGCCGGACCTGCTGATCGACCTGGCCACCCTCACCGGGGCCAACGCCGTGGCATTGGGCAAGCGGACCGCCGCCCTGTACAGCGAGAACGACCGGCTCGCCGCCGATGTGCTGGCCGCGGCCGAGGCAGCCGGCGAGGCGGCCTGGCGGATGCCGCTGCCCACCGACTACGCCGAGTACCTGGGCAGCGAGATCGCCGACCTGTACAGCGCGCCGACCCAGGGCGCCGGGTCGGTGGTGGCCGCGCTCTACCTGCGCGAGTTCACCGGCGAGCTCCGGGACCGCTGGCTGCACCTGGACATGTCCGCCCCGTCGTGGGCGGACAGCGACCACGCCGAAGTCAGCCGCGGTGCGACCGGCTGGGGCGTCCGCTCGCTCCTGCGGTGGCTGGCCAGCGTCGACTGACCGGGGTCAGCACTTCACGGCGGCGAGCACCCCGTGCCCGACCGGGAGCAGCGCGGGGATCCAGTGCTCGGACTCCCGCACCGCCTTGATCGTCTCCCGGACCGTCACGGTCTCCGCGTCCCGGGCGGCCGGATCACCGATCCGGCCGCCGGCCAGCATGCCGTTGAGCGCGAGCACGCCTCCCGGGCGCAGCAGCCGTAACGCGGCTTCCACGCAGGCGTGGAAGCCGGTCGCCTCGGCGTCCACGAAGACCAGGTCGTACGCCCCGTCGGCCAGCCGGGGCAGCACGTCGAGGGCGCGGCCGGTGATGATGCGGGTACGGCCGGCGGCGAAGCCGGCCTCGCTGAAGATCCGCCGGGCGATCCTCTGGTGCTCCACCTCCACGTCGATGGTGGTGAGCACGCCGTCGACGCGCATGCCGCGCAGCAGCCAGAGACCGCTCACCCCGGTGCCGGTGCCGATCTCCACCACCGCGCGGGCGTTGCCGGCCGCAGCCAGCAGCCGGAGCGCCGCTCCGGCGCCGGGGGTGACCGCGTCGAGGCCCACCTCGTGGGCCAGGCTGCGGGCGGTGCGCAGGACGAGATCCTCGGTGACGTACGACTCGGCGAACTGCTGAGCCTGGGTCGTCGAACTGCCGGAACCGGCGACCGTGGCGATGGGGCACCTCCGGGGGCGGTGCGTGGTGCGGGGGCGGGTTGGCACTGTGAGCGTAGAGGCGACCGCCGCGCGGCGCAGCCGCGCCTCCACCCCGGGCGATCACCGGGGGCAAGCGCTGACTCCACCGCGTGTATCCGTGCAATCCTGGAGGCGGTATCCCGTCAGCCGCGACCGCGCCGGTCGGTGGCCGGACGACGCGGCGCGGGATCCGGGGACGGACTGGGAGGCACCGACGTGACCGACGGCTGGGACTGGCGCCGGGGCGGTGAGACTCCGGCTCCGGCGCGACCGCCCGGGGCAGAGGCTCCGCCGGCGGGGTCGCCGACCGCGCCGGGGGCCGACAGCGTGCCCGCGGCGTCGCCGGGCGGGGAATCGACGGCCGGGAACCCGCCGGCGACCTGGCCGGCATCGACAGCGCCGCCGGCGACCTGGCCGGCATCGACTACGCCGCCGGCGACCTGGCCGGCGCCGGGCGCGTCCGGCGTTGCCGGCACATCGCCGTGGTGGTCCGACGCGCTCGCCGATCCGTGGCGGGATCCGGCGGCGCCGACGGCGGTGGTGGTGCCCGGGGTGGTGGCGGCGGGCACCGAGCCCGAGCCGGTCACCGACCCGGATGCGCCGGGCCGGCCGCGGCTGCGGCACCTGCTGCTCATCCCGGTGATCACCGCGCTGCTGGCCGGCACCCTCGGCGGCGCGCTGGGCTACGCGTTCGCGGTGCGTGGCGGGGCCGGCGGAACGGTGCTCGGCGCCGAGCCGGCGCAGCCGCCGGCGTTGGCCCAGCGCAAGCCGGAGTCCCTGGCCGGGGTGGCCGAACGGGTCCTGCCCAGCGTGGTCACCGTGCGGGTGAGCAGCCTCGGCGGGACGAGTGAGGGCTCCGGCTTCATCGCCAGCGCCGACGGGCACGTGATCACCAACGACCACGTGGTGGCCGGCGGCAGCGGAAAGGCCTCGGTGGTCTTCAACGACGGCAGCTCCGCTGCGGCGACCGTGGTCGGTCAGGACCCGGAGTCGGACATCGCGGTCATCAAGGTCAGCCGGACGGGGCTGCGGCCGGTGGAGTTCGGCGACTCCGACGCGTTGGCGGTCGGCGACCCGGTGCTCGCCATCGGCTCACCGCTCTCGCTGGCCAACACGGTCACCGCCGGCATCGTGAGCGCCCTGGACCGGACGATGCAGGCCGGCGAGCCGGGCGGTCCGGTGCGTTACTACGCGGCGATCCAGACCGACGCGGCGGTCAACCACGGCAACTCGGGCGGCCCGCTCGTCGACGGCGCCGGGCGGGTGGTCGGGGTGAACTCCACCATCAAGTCGCTGGTCGCCGAGGGGCAGGAGGCCGGCAACATCGGGCTCGCCTTCGCCATCCCGATCAACCAGGCCAAACGGGTGACCCAGGACATCATCGGCACCGGGAAGGCCCGGCGTACGGTGATCGGCGCCCAGGTCGGCGGCCCGGGCGCGGGAGCCAGCGGCGGCGTACGGCTGGCCGCGGTGGAGCCGTCCGGTCCGGCGGCCGGCGCGGGGCTGCGGGTCGGCGACGTGATCCTGAAGCTCAACGGCCGGCCGATGACCGAGCCGACGGACCTGATCGCCCTGGTCCGCAAGTTCGCACCCGGATCGGTGGTGACCGTCGAATACCGGCGTGGCGCCGACCGGCAGAACACCTCGGTGACCCTTGCCGCCGATGCCAAGTGAACAGCGGGTCACCCCCTGCCCGAAAGCCGTCCGACGTGCGTAGTCTTGCTGCTGACGCCGATAGGAGGCCCGCGGGATGTTCGACAACCTGAACTGGTGGGAGATCGGTGCGCTGCTGCTCCTGGCGCTGCTGATCTTCGGTGACCGGCTGCCCGCCGTGATCACCGACGGCCTGCGGCTGGTGCGCAACCTGCGCAACATGGCCCGCAACGCCACCGGCGACCTGAGTCGTGAGCTGGGCACCGACATCCAGCTCGAGGATCTGCACCCGAAGGCCTTCATCCGAAAGCACCTCCTCAGCGAGGAGGACGAGGCGGCGATCCGTAAGCCGTTGCAGGGCGTCTACGACAACCTGCGTGCCGATGTCGGCGGGGTGCACAACGAGCTGAAGGACGTGGCCAACGCCGCGGACGTGCGGTCGAACGGGACCCGGTCCGGCACGGCCACCAGCGCCCCGACGGCGCCGGCTCCCCGAGCCGGCTACGACGACGCCACCTGACCGGCCCACAACCTGACCGGCCCGCCACCTGACCGGCCCGGCCCCGCCGGCCGCTGGGGCCGGCGGGTGAACGACGGACCGGGCGCTCAGCGCCCGGCGGGCTTGAGGCCGAGCGGCTTTCCGAGCAGCGACTCGCGGCGCACCGCGAGCCGGTCGGCGATCGTGCCGAGGGCCTGCGCGGCCGGCGACTCCGGCTCGGCCAGCACGATCGGGTCACCGGCGTCGCCGGCCTCCCGGACGCGGGTGTCCAGCGGGATCTGACCCAGCAGCGGCACCTGCGCGCCGATGGTCCGGCTCAGCGACTCGGCGACCGCGGCGCCGCCGCCGGCACCGAAGATCTCCATCCGGGAGCCGTCCGGCAGCTCCAGCCAGGACATGTTCTCGATGACGCCGACCACCCGCTGGTGGGTCTGCAGGGCGATCGCGCCGGCCCGCTCCGCCACCTCGGCGGCGGCGGCCTGCGGGGTGGTGACCACCAGGATCTCCGAGTTGGGCAGCAGCTGGGCCAGCGAGATGGCCACGTCGCCGGTGCCCGGGGGCAGGTCGAGCAGGAGCACGTCCAGGTCGCCCCAGTAGACGTCGGCCAGGAACTGCTGCAACGCCCGGTGCAGCATCGGGCCGCGCCACACCACGGCGGCGTTGCCGGAGGTGAACATGCCGATCGAGATCACCTTCACGCCGTGCGACTGCGGCGGCATGATCATGTCTTCGACGCGGGTCGGCCGACCGTCCGCGCCCAGCATCCGGGGCACCGAGTGGCCGTAGATGTCCGCGTCGACAACACCCACCGAGAGGCCACGGGCGGCCAGCGCCGCCGCCAGGTTGACCGTCACGCTGGACTTGCCGACGCCACCCTTGCCGCTGGCCACCGCGTACACCCGCGTCCGCGAGCCGGGCTGGGCGAACGGGATGACCGGCTCCTCGCTGGCACCCCCGCCGCGCAGCTGCGACTGCAACGACTGCCGCTGCTCGGGGCTCATCACACCGAAGTCGATCTCCACGCCGGTCACCCCGGGCACCGCAGCCACTGCGGCGGTGATGTCCGTGCGCAGCTTGTCCTTGAGTGGGCAGCCGGCGACGGTGAGCAGCAGCTCGACCCGTACGACGCCGCTGGCGCCGATCGTGGCGGAGCGGACCATGCCCAGCTCGGTGATCGGCCGGCGGATCTCCGGGTCGTTGACGGTGGCCAGGGCGGCCTGGATCGCGTCCTCGACGGTGCTGACGGGTGCTGACATGCCCGCAATGCTACGTCGCGGGGCATCCGCTCCGGCCGCTGGCCGGGAACGGTGTGAGCGAATCGATGACCCGCTCGGGGTCCTCCGGTCAGCCGCCGTGCGGGCGGGACCCGGTGCCGTCCGGTCGGGTGTCGCGGGCGACGTCGCTGTCCAGGTCGTCGCGGGGTTCGTCCAGCCCGACGCCGTCGGTCGGCCGCTGGCCGCGCCTCTCCTGCCGGCTCTCCTTCTCCTGCTGGCGGCGCTCCAACCGTTGCCGACGCTGCCCCGCCTCGTCCAGCTCCTCGGCCAGCCGGGTCAGCTCCGAGCGGAGGAAGTCCCGGGTCGCCACCTCGCCCAGCGCGATGCGCAGCGCGGCGATCTCCCGGGCCAGGTACTCGGTGTCCGCCTTCTGCGCGGTGGCCCGCCGCCGGTCCTCCTCCAACGCCACCCGGTCCCGGTCGGCCTGCCGGTTCTGCGCCAGCAGGATCAGCGGCGCCGCGTAGCTGGCCTGCAACGACAGCACCAGGGTCAGGAAAGTGAAGGTGTACGGGTCGAAGCGCAGATCGGCCGGGGCCAGCGTGTTCCAGCCGAACCAGATCGCGATCACCACGGTCATGACGACGATGAAGTTCGCGGTGCCCATGCCGCGGGCGATGCCCTCGGACCACCGGCCGAACGCTTCCGCGTCGAACCGGGGCAGCTTGATACCTCGGGGCTCGCGTGGCTGGTCGAGCCGTTCGCCCCGCCGCTGGTCAGCCATCCGCGTCGTCCGGCGTCGGCTCGGCGGCGTTCAGGGTGCTCAGGGCGTCCCGGTCCCGCCAGTCCCGGGGGAGTGAATGGTCCAGCACGTCGTCCACCGTCACGGCGCCGACCAGCCGGTTGTTCCGGTCGATCACCGGCATGGCGACCAGGTCGTAGGTGGCCATCCGGCGGGTGATCTCCGGTAGCGGGGTGGTGGGGCGCAGCGGGTCGATGTCGTTGACCACCACCTTGCCCAGCAGGTCGGCCGGGGGTTCGCGCAGCAACGCCTGGAAGTGCACCATGCCCAGGTACCGGCCGGTCGGGGTGTTCTGCGGTGCCCGGGTCACGAAGACCTGCGCCGCGACGGCGGGGGAGAGCTGTGGCTCCCGGATCCGGGCCAGCGCCTCGGCGACGGTGGCGTCCGGCGGCAGGATGACCGGCTCCGAGGTCATCACGCTGCCCGCCGTGCCGGGCGTGTACTTGAGGAGCTGGCGTACCGGGTCGGCCTCGTCCGGCTCCATCAGGTCCAGCAGCACGTCCTGCTCCGGCGGGGGCAGCTCGTTGAGCAGGTCCGCCGCGTCGTCCGGGTCCATCTCCTCCAGCACGTCCGCCGCCCGTTCCCGGTCCAGCGCGGCGAGGATCTCCACCTGGTCGTGCTCCGGCAGCTCGCTCAGCACGTCGGCCAGCCGCTCGTCGTCCAGTGCGGCCGCGACCTCGTTGCGCCGCGCGTCGGGCAGGTCCTGCAATGCGTTGGCCAGGTCGGCCGGGCGCATGTCCTCCAGTACGGCGAGCAGATTCGCCGTACCCCGGTTGTCGGCGATGCCGCTGAGCCCGCGCACCCGGTCCCACTCCACCTGGTGCAGGTGGCCGCGGCGGGTGAGCCGGTTGGTCTGCTCCCGGACCGCGACCCGGGTCAGGGACCACTCGCCGCCCCGGGAGCATTCCATGGCGACGTCCACCACCGCTCCCGGTTGGCCGTTCGGGTCGAGCTGCACCCGTCGGTCCAGCAGCTCCTGCAACACCAGCAGCTCGTTCGGGCGCTTCTCGAAGCGCCGCAGGTTGAGGGTGCCGGAGCCGAGCACGACGGCGTCCGCGTCGATGGAGGTGATCCGGTTGATGGACAGGAAGATCCGCCGGCGCATCGGCATCTCGGCGACCAGGCCCACGACCTCCGGGGGACGCTTGGTCGCCCGCAGCCGCGCCACCGCGTCACGAACCCGGCCCACCTGGTCACCGTTCGGATCGAAGACGGCGACTCCGGCGAGGCGGGCGATGTAGACCCGGGTCGGCGTACTCACGGGCACCAGCCTAAGCGCCTAGTGTTTATCAACATGTCGACCTTGGCCTACGAGATCGTGGACGTCTTCACCGACCGCCCTTTCGCCGGCAACCCGCTGGCCGTGGTGTTCGGCGCGGAGGCGCTGGCCACCGAGCAGATGCAGGCGCTCGCGCTGGAGTTCAACCTCTCCGAGACGGTGTTCGTGCTGCCCCCGACCCAGGTGGGCGCCACCTACCGGGCTCGGATCTTCACCCCGGTGGAGGAGTTGCCGTTCGCCGGGCATCCCAGCGTCGGCGCCGCGGTCACCGCGAGCCGGCGCGGGATGTTCGGTGTGGGGCAGATCATGCAGGAGTGCGGCGCCGGCGTGCTGCCGATCGAGGTGACCGCGTCCGGGGCCACCCTCACCGGTGGAAGCCCCACCCTCGGCCCCGAGCTGGACCCGGAGCCGTTGCTGCAGATCGCCGGGCTGAGTCCGGACGACCACATCGGGCCGGCCCCGCGGGTGGCCGGCTGCGGGCTGGAGTTCCCGTACCTGCCGGTGCGGCCGGAGTCGGTGGCCCGGGCACGGGTGAACCCGGCGGCGGCGGAGCGGTACGGGGTGGCGCACGTCAGCGTCTTCTCCTGGGACCCGACCGCGCAAACCGCGCACGCCCGGGTCTTCGTCCCCGGCCTCGGTGTACCGGAGGACCCGGCGACCGGCTCGGCGGCGCTCGGTCTCGGTGTCTGGCTGGTGGCCAGCGGCCTGCTGCCCGGGGAAGGGCTGTCCCGATACGCCGTGCGCCAGGGTGTCGAGATCAACCGTCCGTCCGCGCTGGCCTGCACGGTCACCGCGGAGAACGGACTGGTGGTCGGTGCGACGGTCGCCGGGCAGGTGATGCCGGTGGCCCGGGGCGAGATCGCCGTGCCACCCTTCGTGGGCTGACCGGCGGAGGCGCTCATGCGGGACAATGCGGGTGTGACGGACGAGGATGCCCCCCGGGGCACGCCACTGGTCGACGAGGCGATGAAGAAGGCCGCGGTGGCCTGGGTGAGCGTGGCCGGCGGGCCGGCGCTCGCCCTCTGGTGCGCACCGCTGGAGGGCGCGCTGTTCGTGGTCAGCGGGCCGGGCGAGCAGGCCGCGCCCGGGCTGGCCGACGCGGCGGAGGCGCAGGTCAGCCTGCGCGGTGACCACGGTGGCCGGATCGTCACCTGGCCGGCCCGGGTGACCCGGCTGCAGCCGGGCACCGAGGCCTGGGACACCACCGCGCCGCTGGTGGCGGGTAAGCGGCTGAACGCGCCCGGCCCGACCGCCGACCTGGTGGCCCGGTGGGCCGCCGACGGCTGCGCGGTGAACCGGCTCGCCCCGGGCGGTGAGCCGCTGTCCGGCGCCGACCTGCCGGCCGACGCGCAGGCCGAACCACCCCGGGACACCCCGGCGGTCCGCGCCACCCGCAAACCGTTCCGCCTGCACCGGGTCCGCCGCCGGTGACCCGCCGCCGGTGACCCGCCGCCGGTGACCCGCCGCCGCTGACCCGCTGCCGCTGACCCGCCGCCGCGGTCCGGTCAGCCGACCCCCACGCCGATGGTCTCGGCGTCGACGAGGTCGAGCACGTCGCGCAGCGTGCCGAGCGTCCGGCCGTGCCAGTCCCGGTCGGCGTTGAAGACCATGTGCTCGGCCAGATCGGGCGCGGCGAGCCGGACGGCGGTCATTCCGGCCCGCTCCGCGCCGGTCAACTCCTGGCTGCCGCCGTCACCGACGTACAGGCAGTCGCCGGGCGCGAGCCCGAGCCGCCGGCAGGCGGTCAGGTAGAGCGCGGGATCCGGCTTGCACCGTCCGACCTGCACCGAGAACACCCGCACGTCGAGCAGCGGGGCGACCGCGAGCTGTGGCAGGAAGGCCGGCAGTTCGTGCGTACAGTCGCTGATCACGCCGGTGTGCAGGCCGCGCTGGCGCAGCGCCGCCAGCACGGGCACCGCGTCGGCCCGCAGCCGGGTGTCCGCGCGGACCGCGCGGTGCCGGGAGGCCACGGCCGCACGTACCGCACGGTCGCTGGGGTGTACGCCGGCCTGGGCGCAGACCCACCGCAACGTCGCCTCCGCGTTGCCGAGCCGGCCGGTGGCCCGCTCGTAGAAGGTGCGGTCCAGGACCTCGGTCAACGTGTCGCTGTGGCATCCGAGCAGCTCGGCGGTGCCGAGGTGCGCGGCGCCGCGCTGGACCGGACGGGTCAGGGTGCCGAAGAAATCGAACAGCACCGCCTGGTAGCTGGGCATGGGGGAGCGCCTCCGGGCGGTCGAGGGTCGCCGGCGCGGACCCGCGTGATCGTAACGGAGTGCTGACGTTCTGTGTTGCTCGGAGGCGTGTGAGGATTGCTTCCCGTGCCCCCTTCCTCACACCGCCCGCCCCTGGATCCGCTGACCACCGGCGCGGTCGGCCTGGCCGTCGTCGCCGTGTCGTCGTCCGCGCCGTTGATCGCCTACGCCGCCGCCCCCGCTCTGGCCATCGCGTTCTGGCGCAACCTGCTCGCGGTGGCCGTGCTGAGTCCGTTCTCGCTGGCCCGGCGCCGCGCCGAGTTCCGTGCGCTGGCCGGACGGGCGGGCCGGCGGGAGGGGTTGTACTGCGTGCTCTCCGGGGTCGCCCTGGCCGCGCACTTCGCCACCTGGATGCCGAGCGCGCAGCTCACCTCGGTCGCCACGGCCACCGCCCTGGTCGCCACCCAGCCGGTCTGGCAGGGACTGATCGCGCGTGCCCAGGGCCGCGGGCTGCCCACGGTGGTCTGGATCGGCATCGCGGTGGCGGTCGGCGGCGCGGTCATCGCGACCGGCGCGGACGTGGGCATCTCCGGGCGGGCCGTCCTCGGTGACCTGCTGGCGCTGACCGGTGGCCTGTTCGCCGCCATCTACACCGCCTTCGGTGAGCGGGCCCGGGCCAGCATCAGCACCACCACGTACACCACCATCTGCTACGGGATCTGCGCGCTGATCCTGCTGGTGGTGTGCCTGCTCGGCGGCGTCCGGCTGACCGGCTTCGACGGGCGTACCTGGCTGGCCATCCTGGCCCTGGTGGCCGGCGCACAACTGCTCGGCCACTCGATGTTCAACTACGCCCTGCAGAAGATCCCGGCGACCACGGTCAGTGTGCTGATCCTGCTGGAGGTGCCCGGCGCGGCCCTGCTCGGCTGGGTGTGGCTGGGGCAGCTGCCCCGCCCGTACGCGCTGCTGGGAATGGGGCTGCTGCTGGTCGGGGTGGCGGTGGTGGTGCTCGGCGGCGCCCGCGTCGGCCGCCGTGCCACACCGCCGCCCACTCCGCTCCCCGCCGACGCCGCCCCGTTGAAAGACTGACCTCCCACCTTGACCGGCGAATCCGGGACGACCTGAGGAACGTGGGTGGCGGTTCCCTCCGGGCCGGTCCCGGCGACGACACGGATCTGCGGCTGGTGCTCCAAGCGGCGTTGGCCGGCGCGGTCGACGGTTCGGCCGGCGCGCCCACGGCGCCCCCTAGACCTCGTGCACCTCGATGACGCGGGTGGTCGGCGCGGCCGGGCCGAGGTCGGCGCGCAGCGCGACCCGCTCCGGGTCGGCCATGAACGACTCGTACCCGGTCCGGGCGTCGAAGCGGATCACGTGCACCTCGGTCCGCTCGTCGGTGCCGCGCAGCCGTCGTTCCAGCCCGCCGCCGTGCCGGCCGAGCAGGGCCAGCACGGCGTCCTCGTACCGCTGTCCGGCGGCCTCGGCCCCGGCGGTGAACTCGACGAGCGCGACGAGTGTCAGCACGGCGGCCTCCTAGTCGGCGATGCCGACGGCCTTGGCGCTGGCCGCCCAGAGCCGGGCGGCGAGCTGCGGATCGCTGGCCTTGCGCAACGGCCGACGCAGTCGCCGGTTGTGGTAGTAGCCGCCGTCGACGAGTCGGGACCGGTCCTGGTTGGCCAGCCAGACCAGGGTCTCGGCGCCCTTCTCCGGGCTGCGGAACGGAAGGAGCCGCATGCCGAGGGCGACCAGCCGGCTGTCGTTGGCGAACCGGGTGCGCACCACTCCCGGGTGGTAGCTGTGTGCCGGGATGCCCGGCCAGCGCCGGGCCGCCTCGGCGGTGAACAGGATGTTCGCCTGCTTGCTGGTGCCGTACGCGACCATCGGCCGATAGCGACGCAGGGGCCTGTTCAGGTCGTTCGGGTCCAGCACGCCGCTTCGGTGCGCGCCGGAGGCGGTGACCACGATCCGGCCGATCCGGTCGGCGAGCAGGTTGGTCAGCAGGAACGGGGCCAGGTGGTTGGCCTGGATCGACAACTCGAAACCGTCGACGGTGGTGAGCGGCTGGAGCGCGATGGCGCCGGCGTTGTTGGCCAGCACGTCGATCCGGTCGTACGCCTCGCGCAGCCGCTCGGCGAGCCGGCGCACGTCGTCGAGCACCGCGAAGTCGGCCCGGAACAGCTCCGGACGCTCACCCGACGTCTCCCGTACCCGTTCCGCGGCGGCCTGCAACCGGGCCGGGTCCCGCCCGACCAGCACCACCTGGTCGCCACGGCACGCCAGGTCCACGGCGGCGGCCAGCCCGATGCCGGAACTCGCCCCGGTCACCACCACCAGTCGACGCCCAGTGAGATCTTCCACAGGTCCATTCACCCCGGTCATGGCGCGAGGTTACCGTGGCGTCACCACGCCCTTTGGGATCGTTAAGTTTCTCGGATCTGTCGTCAGGTGGCGTCGGCGTGCCCGCCGGACGCTGGAAGGAGCGCATCCATGGCCGCAGTCGGTCGTCCCCGCCGGTCCTGCCTCGCGGTACCGGGTTCCAGCGTCAAGATGCTCGGCAAGGCCCAGGGACTCCCGGCCGACCAGGTCTTCCTCGACCTGGAGGACGCCGTGGCCCCGCTGGCCAAGCCGGATGCGCGCAAGAACATCGTGGCCGCGCTCAACGAGGGCGACTGGGCCGGCAAGACGCGCGTGGTCCGGGTCAACGACCTGACCACGCCGTGGACGTACCGCGACGTCATCGAGGTGGTCGAGGGCGCCGGCGCGAACCTGGACTGCATCATGCTGCCGAAGGTGCAAAGCGCCGCCCAGGTGCAGTGGCTGGACCTGACGCTCACCCAGATCGAGAAGACGCTCGGCCTGGAGGTCGGACGGATCGGCATCGAGGCGCAGATCGAGAACGCGGCCGGCCTGGTCAACGTGGACGCCATCGCCGCCGCCAGCCCCCGGGTGGAGACCATCATCTTCGGCCCGGCCGACTTCATGGCCTCGATCAACATGAGGTCGCTGGTGGTCGGCGCGTTGATCCCGGACTACCCGGGCGACCCGTACCACTACATCCTGATGCGGATCCTGATGGCTGCGCGGATGCACGACAAGCAGGCCATCGACGGCCCGTTCCTGCAGATCCGCGACGTGGACGGGTTCCGCGAGGTCGCCAAGCGTTCGGCGGCGCTGGGCTTCGACGGCAAGTGGGTGCTGCACCCGGGTCAGATCGACGCCGCCAACGAGGTCTACCAGCCGGCGCAGGCCGACTACGACCACGCCGAGTTGATCCTCGACGCGTACGAGCACTACACCTCGGAGGCCGGCGGCAGGCTGGGCGCGGTGATGCTCGGCGACGAGATGATCGACGAGGCGTCCCGCAAGATGGCGCTGGTGATCGCCGCCAAGGGCCGGGCCGCCGGGATGAGCCGTACCTCGTCGTTCACCCCGCCGGCAGAGTGACCGGCCGGGCCGCCCCGTGTTGCTGACCGGGGCGGCCCGCCGGACTCAGTAGGTGCCGCTGTCGTAGCTGGACGGATCCTGGTTGGCCAACCAGACGAAGAAGATCACGATAGCGATGGTGGCCAGCACCGCCAGGGCGGTGGCGATCCAGCCCACGATGATGCCGGCGGTGGCGAAGCCCTCGCCGCCCTCGCCGCGCTCCCTGATCTGCTTACGGGACACGTGGCCGAGGATCGCGCCGACCGCGCCGATGTAGCCGCCGAGGCCGTAGCCGCAGAGGCCGAGGGCGCCGATGATCGCGACGACCATCGCGGCGATGGCCAGGCCGTTCTGCTTCGGCGCCGGCGGGTACCCGTAACCCGGGTAGCCGACCGGCGGGTAGCCGTACGGGCCGGCCTGGGCCGGCGGCATGGTGCTGGCGTACGGGTCGGTCGCCGGGTACGGGTTCGTCGGCTGGGCGGGAACCGGTTGGCCACCCACCACGAGGGTGGGATCGCCGAACTGCTGACCCGACGAGGCCGGGTCCTGCCAGCCGCCGGGGGGCGGGGGATTGGTCATGCGATTCTCCGTCAGGTCGGGTGCGCCGTCAGGGTAGCCAGCGGCGACCAAACCCGATGCCCCCGCTCCCGGGTGCCGCGTTGCCCGGGCCCGTCCGACCGGGCAGGATCCTGGCATGGCAATGGATGCGCGCGCCGCCGATCGTTCCGGTAGTCGACCGAGACGGGACGTCAGCCGCCCGGGCGCCGGCCGGCGCGGCCGTGCGGCCACACCGTCCGGAGTCCCCGGCGCGGACGAGCCGGTCGCGCTCGCCGACCCGGTGACCATGCGGCTCGACGGGCGGGTCGCCCTGGTGACCGGGGCCGGCAGTCCGGACGGCATCGGGTACGCCACCGCCCGCCGGCTGAGCGACCTGGGCGCCCGGGTGGCCATCGTCTCGACCACGCGGCGCATCCACGAGCGGGCCGGCGAGCTGGGCGTGACCGGTTTCGTGGCGGACCTGACCGACGAGTCCGAGGTCGGCGCCCTGGCCGACGCGGTCGCCGAGCAGTTGGGTGACGTCGAGGTGCTCGTCAACAACGCCGGCCTCGCCAGCCGGGCCAGCCCGGAGGTGCTGCGACCGGTCGCGCAGCTGACCTACGACGAGTGGCGTGGCGAGATCGACCGCAACCTGACCACCGCTTTCCTGTGCAGCCGTGCGTTCATCGGTGGGATGGCCGAGCGGGGCTGGGGGCGGATCGTCAACCTCGCGGCCACCGCCGGCCCGGTCAACGCCCTGCCCACCGAGGCCGCGTACGCGGCGGCGAAGGCCGGGGTGGTCGGGCTGACCAGGGCACTGGCCATGGAGATGATCGCCGACGGGGTGACCGTGAACGCGGTGGCGCCCGGCACCATCTACACGGCCGCGTCCACAATGGCGGAGATCAAGCAGGGACTGGGCACCCCGGTCGGCCGACCCGGCACCCCGGACGAGGTCGCCGCCGCCATCAGCTTCCTCTGCTCGCCGGCCGCCTCGTACATCACCGGGCAGATGCTGGTGGTGGACGGCGGTAACAGCGTCCGCGAGGCCCGGTTCCGCTGACCGGTCAGGTCCACGGTGGAGGGCTTCCACCGTCGTTCAGTAGCCGCCGCTGTCGCCGGTGTTGCCGATGAGGATCAGGGCCAGCCAGCCACAGCAGGCCAGCAGGGTGAGCCCGGTGAAGACGTAGCCGAGGATCAGGCCCCAGGTGGCGAGCTGGTCGCCCTCCTCGCCGCTGGTGCGGATCTGCCGCTTGGCCACATGGCCGAGCACCGCGCCGGCCGGGGGGAACACGAAGGCGAACACCAGCGACAGGATCGCCAGCACGTTGGTGCCCCGACCCGGTCCCGACGAGGGAGGGCCGTACTGCCCGTAGGGGCCCTGCGGCGGGTACGGCGGCTGTTGCCCCCAGTGCGCCGGCTGGTGCGGCCTCTGCTGCTCGTACGGCGACGGGTCGTCCGCCGGTGGCCCGTACGGCGAGCGCTCGGGCGGCCCGAAGGCCGACTGGTCCGGCGGCGGCGCGTACGGCGACTGGCCGGGCGGCGGCGGCGCGTACGGCGACTGGTCCCGCGGTGGCTCGTAGGGTGACGGCGGCTGCTCGTCTCCGGGTGGTCCCGACGGCGGCGGGTAGCTCACGGCTGTCCTCCTCCTGCCGGTGCCGGAAAAGTCCCTCTTGCCGGACGCTACCCGCAGCGGTGAACCTTTTCACAGCGGTTGTGTGGACTGGTCACCTTGGCCTCGCCGGCTCCGGAGACCGATACTGACCCAGCGTTCAGTTACCCATGAGTAGTGCGCTGATCCCCGGAGGCTGAGATGGCTCGACTCGCCCAGACGCCCGGCCTGACCGATGTACAGCGGTCGATCCTGGAGACCGTCCGGGAGTTCGCCGACAAGGAGATCATCCCGCACGCTCAGCGGCTGGAGCACGCCGACGAATACCCCACCGACATCCTCGACGGGATGCGCGAGATGGGGCTGTTCGGCCTCACCATCGACGAGGAGTACGGCGGCCTCGGCGAGTCGCTGCTCACCTACGCGCTGGTGGTGGAGCAGCTGTCCCGAGGCTGGATGTCGATCTCCGGCATCGTCAACACCCACTTCATCGTGGCGTACCTGATCTCTCAGCACGGCTCGGCCGAGCAGAAGGCGCGCCTGCTGCCGAAGATGGCCACCGGCGAGGTACGCGGCGCGTTCTCCATGTCCGAGCCGGAGACCGGCTCCGACGTCTCGGCCATCAAGTCCCGGGCCGTCCGTGACGGCGACCGGTACGTGCTCAACGGGCAGAAGATGTGGCTGACCAACGGGGCGTACTCCTCCGTGGTGGCCACCCTGGTCAAGACCGACACCGGCGCCGAGTCGGTGTACGGCAACATGAGCACCTTCCTGCTGGAGAAGGAGCCGGGCTTCGGCGAAACCGCACCCGGGCTGACCATCCCCGGCAAGATCGACAAGATGGGTTACAAGGGCGTCGAGACCACCGAGATGGTGCTCGACGGGGTGACCGTGCCCGACTCGGCGATCCTCGGCGGCGCCGACAAGCTGGGCCGGGGCTTCTACCAGATGATGGACGGCATCGAGGTCGGCCGGGTCAACGTGGCCGCCCGCGCCTGCGGCATCTCCATCCGGGCCTTCGAGCTGGCGGTCAGCTACGCCCAGCAGCGCAAGACCTTCGGCCAGCCCCTCGCCAAGCACCAGGCCATCGCCTTCAAGCTCGCCGAGATGGGCACGAAGATCGAGGCCGCACACGCCCTCATGGTCAACGCCGCCCGACTCAAGGACGCCGGCCAGCGCAACGACGTCGAGGCCGGCATGGCCAAGCTGCTCGCCTCGGAATACTGCGCCGAGGTCGTGCAGGAGGCGTTCCGCATCCACGGCGGCTACGGCTACTCCAAGGAGTACGAGATCGAGCGGCTGATGCGCGAGGCCCCCTTCCTGCTCATCGGCGAGGGCACCTCCGAGATCCAGAAGACCATCATCTCCCGCGGCCTCCTCAAGGAGTACAAGCTCTAACCCCAAGCCCGCGGCACGCCCTCGCCCCGTCGATCATGAAGTTGTGGTGGGCGACGAACGCGGTGAAGCGCCCCGAATCCGGCACCACGACTCCATGATCGACGGGGGCTACGGCTGGCGCGGGGTCAGGCTGGGCGGGTCAGGTTGGCGGCGGCGCGTTCGACGATGAGGCAGCGGTCCTCGACGTAGTCCATGCCGGCCTCCTCGGCGATCCGGCGCGCCTCGGCCGAGACGATGCCCAGCTGCAACCAGACGGCCGGGGCGCCGATCGCCGCCGCGTCCCGGACCACCTGCACGGCGTCGGCCGCCGGCCGGAACACGTCGACCAGGTCGACCGGGTGGGGGATGTCGGCCAGCGTCGGGTAGGCCCGCTCACCGAAGAGCTCGTCGACGGTGGGGTTGACCGGGATGATCCGCCAGCCGTACTGCTGCATCTGCAACGGCACGCCGTGCGCGGCCTTGCTGGGGTCGCGGGACGCGCCCACGACGGCGATCACGGCGGAGTCGGCGAGGATCTGCTGAGCGGTACGCACCCGCCGACTGTAGCCCCGCCCCCGCCCTACAGCAGGGTCAGCTGCTCGGCGGCCGGCGGTGGCGGTGGCTCGGGCAGGCTGCGGTTGTCGCCCTGCTCACCACGGTGCAGCCCGTGCCGGCGGGCCGCGATCCGCACCCGCGCGGTCAGCTCCCGCTGGTACGGCTGCGGCGCGTAGGAGCCGGCCCGGTAGAGCTCGCGGTAGCGGGGCACGAGGTGCGGGTACTCCCGGGCCAGCCAGCCGGCGTACCACTCCCGGGCGCCGGGACGTAGGTGCAGGGCCAGCGGCGTCACGCTGCTCGCCCCGGCGGCGGCGATCGCCGACACCGTCGCGTCGATGGACTCGTCGCTGTCGCTGAGACCGGGCAGGATCGGGGCCATCAGCACTCCGACGGGAAAGCCTGCGTCGGCGAGCGCCCGGACCGCGTCCAGCCGGCGGCGTGGGTGCGGCGTGCCCGGCTCGACGGTGCGCCACAGCTGCTCGTCGACGAAGCCCACCGAGAAGGAGATGCCGACCCTGGTCACCTCGGCGGCCTCGCGCAGCAGGGGCAGGTCCCGCAGGATCAGCGTGCCCTTGGTCAGGATCGAGAACGGGTTGGCGAAGTCCCGTAGGGCCGCGATGATCTGCGGCATCAGCCGGTAGCGGCCCTCGGCGCGCTGGTAGCAGTCCACGTTGGTGCCCATCGCCACGTGCGCGCCCCGCCATCTCGGCGCGGCCAGCTCCCGCCGGACCAGCTCGCCGGCGTTGACCTTGACGATCACCTTCCGGTCGAAGTCCGCCCCGGCGTCGAGGTCGAGATAAGTGTGGGTGTTTCTCGCGAAGCAATAGCGGCATGCATGAGAGCAGCCCCGGTACGGGTTGATCGTCCACTCGAACGGGACGCGGGACTGCCCGGGCACGCGGTTGATGATGGACTTGGCCTGCACCTCGTAGAAGGTCATCCCGGCGAACTCGGGGGTGTCGAAGGTGCGGGCAACGGCGCCGGGCAGCGCCAGCGGCAGGGGTGGCGTCGCTGGCGCTGCCCGCTCGGGGTCTCCCTCAACCGGGGGAGCGGTGAGGTTGTCCCAGCGCATGGACACTATTCGAACACGTGTACGAGCGAAGCGCAAGTGACTCGCCGGACACCCGTGACTGATCGTCGGTCCGGCGGGGGAGGATGGACAGCATGAAGACGTCGACCTTCGTCTACGACGGGGACTGCGCGTTCTGCACGACCTGTGCGGAGTTCATCGAACGCCGGATTCCCACCGCCGCGCAGGTGGTGCCCTGGCAGTTCGCCGATCTCGACGCGCTCGGCCTCACGGCCGCCGAGTGCGAGGAGGCCGTGCAGTGGGTCGGCGCGGACGGCTCCCGCGCCGCCGGGCCGGACGCCATCGCGAAGCTGCTCGCCGCGAGCGGCCCGTTCTGGCGGGTCGCCGGGGCCGGCCTGCGGTTTCCGCCGGCCCGCGCGGCGGCCTGGCCCGTGTACCGCTGGGTGGCGCGCAACCGGCATCGTCTGCCGGGCGGCACGGCGGCCTGTTCCCTCCCGCAGGAGGCCCGGGAGCGGCTCTACGGCCCGGCCGGTCGCCCAACCACCGGAGCCTGATCGTCGAGCGTCGCCCGGCCCGCGTCAGCCTCTGTCGGAGTGTCGGCGTACGCCGGGGCGTCCGTCGTTGACCTGGGAGGTTCGCGGCCGGCGAGGCGGCGGGCCCAGAGCAGCGGGCGGACCCGCTCCAACGGCAGGAAGCTGGTCATGGCGGCCAGGTGCGGCGCGAACGAGATGGTGATGGTCGCGATGGTGACCGCGTGGAACGAGTAGAAGAAGCCGACCATGGCCAGTCGCCAGCGGGGTGGCAGGAAGAAGACCACCGGGCTGAGCAGCTCGAACGCCACGATGCCGAACTGGGCGACGATCAGCAGGTACGGCACCTGGGCGATGAGGTCCGCCAGGTCGGTGCCGCGCCGGATGATCGCCCGGGCCAGGACCGAGCCGGTCAGCCAGTCCAGCCCGCCGAAGCGCAGCTTGGCGAAGGCGGCGAGGAAGTACGTGCAGATCACCGCGATCTGGGTGACTCGTAGGGCCCAGCCGCCGGCCTCGGTACGGGTGGTGTCGCCGTGCCGGGCGCGGCCGGCGGTCGGTAGGACGGCCAGCGCGACGAGCAGCCCGAACCGGTCGTGGTCGACCTTTCCGTAGCTCATCGCGATGATCATCCACTCCAGGTACAGCGCGCAGACCGTCCAGCCGAGCAGTCGGGGTGCCCGTCCGGTCGCGGCGAGGAGCGCGAGCACCAGCAACGACCAGAAGATCACTGCCACCAGCGCCGCTGTCGGCGTCGGCAGGTGGAGCAGGCGGCCGATCAGCAGCGGTTGGTAGAGATCGCCGGGCACGCTGACCCGGGTGCGTACCCAGGGGGTGAAGATGACCAGATCGGCGGCGACGAAGAGGTAGATCACGGTTCGGAAGGCGGCGATGCGGCCGCGCGGCACCGCCTCGGTCAGCCAGCGGGTCATCGGGGTGCCTGCCAGCGGACGACGGTCTCATCGACGTGCTGCCCGGTCGGCCGGCCGGCGCGGATGCCGTGCCACCGGATCACGATGCGGACCTCGACCAGCGCGGGGGCGTCCGGGTGGCGTTCGGCGTACGCGTCGGCGACCTCGGTGAGCAGCGTCGGGTCGGCGGCGTACCGGGCCTGCTGGCCCTCGATCTCGGCGCGGCGGATGCCGGTCGCGTTCTGGTCGAGGTCGATCACGTTCCCGGCGCTGTTCACTCCCTCGACGCGGGTGTCGGGAGCGGGCGCGTTCGCCGGGTTCGAGGTGGAGTACATCCGGAATGGGCCGAACGGGAAGTCGTCGTCGCTGCCCCAGAAGGTGCCAGCGACCAGCAGGGCGAGGCCGAGGGCGGTCGCGCCGAGCCGGGTGACGCGCCCGCGGGTGGTCAGGGTTTCCATCGGGTCGTGACGATACGGGATGTACCGGCCGCGTCGGGTCCCACCGACGGGCAGTTCGACCTGCCCAGGAAGGTGATCATGCGGGTGCTTCCGGGGGTACGACGAAGGCCGGGCCCGTACCGGGCCCGGCCTTCGCGTGTCGTCGTGTGGACGACTCAGTGGTTGTGCTCGGCCAGCTGCTTACGAACGTCGTCCATGTCCAGCGCCTCGACCTGCTCGATCAGGTTCTCCAGCGCGGACTCCGGGAGCGCGCCGGGCTGGGCGAAGACGATGACGCCGTCACGGATCGCCATGATCGTGGGGATCGACCGGATGTCGAACTTGGCGCCCAGTTCCTGCTGCGCCTCGGTGTCGACCTTGCCGAAGACGATGTTCTGGTGCTTCTCCGAGGAGCGCTCGTAGACCGGGGCGAACCGCTTGCACGGACCACACCAGTCGGCCCAGAAGTCGACCAGGACGATGCCGTCGTTGCCGGTCACCTCGTCGAAGTTCGTCGAGGTCAGCTCAACGGTTGCCATTGCACTCTCCGATCACCGCGGTTTGTCTACGTCGCTTAGAACCAGGGCTGACCGTATCGAATTCCCGGGGGGTCGGGCACGAAACGTGCTGCGGGCTGCTCGCGGGCACCCAGGGTCATCGACTCGCGTCTGTGCGTCCCGACCTGCGGAACGCAAGTGCATGACGCACTTGCGTGACCTGCCGTGATGGGAGCGTTTCCAGGGAGATCGACTCGATCGAGCGCTACGAATCGGTAACTTGCCCCTTGACAAGGACGTATCCGGCCTGCAGTGATCGCTGATCAACCCGGTTCTGATTACTCATAGTAGTGTTACAAAAAGATAAATGTGACGCCGGTCTCTGTTGAACCTACGCTTCCGTAGGGCAGAATTCTCCGCATCAGAGCGTGGGCGGCGGGTGCCGGGGAGGGCCCCGCCGCTCATTGCGTCTCCCCCCGAGCGAGTGACCGGTGTGACTTTTCCGCCGAGGTCGCGCCCCGGCGGTCGCCTTAACCACCGGTAAGGCATGCTGTGCCGAACTCCATCGCCGCCCGTCGAAGGGGACCAGGATGCAGTTCGGCCGTTACTACGAGGAGTTCGAGGTCGGCGCGGTCTACCGGCACTGGCCGGGCAAGACCGTCACCGAGTACGACGACCACCTCTTCTGCCTGCTCACCATGAACCACCACCCGCTGCACATGGACGCGCACTACGCCGAGATGGCCAGCCAGTTCAAGCGCAACGTCGTCGTGGGCAACTACATCTACTCGCTGCTGCTCGGCATGTCGGTGCCGGATGTCAGCGGCAAGGCGATCGCCAACCTGGAGGTCGAGTCGCTCCGGCATGTGGCTCCCACCTTCCACGGCGACACCATCTACGGCGAGACGGCGGTGCTGGACAAGCGGGAGTCCGGATCCAAGCCCGACCGGGGCGTGGTGTCGGTGGAGACCCGGGGTTACAACCAGGACGGCACCATGGTCTGCGTCTTCCGCCGCAAGGTCATGGTCCCCAAGCGGGAGTACGCGGCCAGCGCCGCCGGAGAGGGAGTCGACCCGGAGCGGCCCAGCTTCCCCGAGCCGCGCTGAACACCGCGGCGGGTCGACCGCCGACGGGGCCGGGCTCCTTCCCCACCGCAGCTTCTGATGGGGAAGGGGCCCTATTCCCGTTTCGGGGCATATGCTGGCGCCGGAGGTTCCGATGAGCCACTCCGTCGCCGGAGAGCCGCCCTCTGCCGGTCGCCGAGCCGCACCCTTGACCACCGCCGTCTACTCCGCCGCCGAGTGGGACCTGCTCACCAGCCTGCCGGGTCGGGTTCTCGTGGCCGCCGCCGCTCCGGGCCCCGGCCGACCGGCCCGGGGGGTCATGGCGGGCCTGGCCGGCCTGGACGCGGTGGCCGCCGGCCGGGCGTTCGACAGCGATCTGGTCCGCGCGGTGGTCGCCGCGATCTACGCCCGCCACGACGGCGCCCAGCCCGCCACCGAACGCCTCACCGACCTGGTGGACCTCCTGGCCGCCTGTCGGGCGGCGGTCCGGATCCTGCGCCGGCGCGCCGACCCCGCCGACTCGGCCGCGTACCGCCAGTGGGTGCAGTCGGTCGCGGCCCGGGTCTGCCGGGCGGTGCCCACCCCCGGCGGGCCGTCACCGAGCCTGCCGGCCAGCCCGGCCGACCGGCGCTTCCTGGACCGGCTCGGCGCCGCGCTGGGGCTCGGCTGAACCGGCGGGCAGGCCGTCGGCGGCGAGCGCCGGACGGGTCCGTACTCTCTGATGACCGTGACCGACGAGCAGCTTGAGGTGGGCGTGGGCCCCTGGCCGGGGGATCTGCCGGACGACCCGCGCTACGACCCGCAGTTGCTGGCCGAGGGAGACCGGCGCAACGTGGCCGACCGCTATCGCTACTGGCGGCACGAGGCCATCGTCGCCGATCTGGACCGGCACCGGCACGGGTTCCACGTCGCCATCGAGAACTGGCAGCACGACTTCAACATCGGCACGGTGGTTCGCAATGCGAACGCCTTCCTCGCCGCCGAGGTGCACATCGTCGGACGGCGACGGTGGAACCGGCGCGGCGCGATGGTGACCGATCGTTACCAGCACGTCCGGTACCACGAGACGATCGAGGAGTTCGTCGGCTGGGCCGCCGGGGAGGGCCTGCCGGTGTTCGGCATCGACAACCTGCCGGGCTCGCGCCCACTGGAGACCGGAACCTTGCCGCGGGAGTGCGTGCTGCTGTTCGGCCAGGAGGGGCCCGGTCTCTCCGAACCGGCCCGCGCGGCCTGCGACCAGCTCTACTCCATCGCCCAGTACGGCTCCACGAGGTCGATCAACGCGGGCGTGGCCAGCGGCATCGCCATGCACGCCTGGATCCGCACCCACGCCGGGCCGCCGCCGGGCTGAGCACGCCCGGGATGCCGAATCGGACGTTCCGGCTTGACGCGCCGCCGGTCCGGGGCGACGGTAAGGATGTGAGTGTCGCGGTGAGTTGTCCGAGATGCGGGGGCCCGGTACGGGCACCGGATCTGATGCACACCGAATCGAGGTGCCTGCACTGTGGCCCGGTGCCACCGCTGCACGTGCCCGAGCACATCGGAGCGGAGATCGTGGCGAGCGTGGTGGACCGGATCACCGCGACCGGGGATCCACCCGGCACACCGCTGTGGTGCCCGTGGCCGCTGCCGCCCGGCTGGACCCTCACCGGCGTCGCGTACGCCGGGGACGACCGCACCGGCGTGCGGGCGACAGCGGTGGCCTGCGCGGGCCCGGCGCCGCTCGGAGGCGGCCCGGCCGACCTGGTCTTCGTGGCCGAGGAGCCGGGCGTCGGCCTGGGCACCCGGCTGGCGGGGCTGGCCGGCCCGGACCCGGGACCGGAACTGGCCGACGCGTTGACCGACCCTGGGCCGGGCCACCCCGAGCACGTCGGGCAGGCCAGGATCCGGGTCGGCGGACACCCTACTCCACTGTGGTTGGTGAATTCACCGACGGATCGAAGCGCGTACGCCGGCGAGGCTCGGGGAATGTGGCTGCATGCGATAGCCTGGCCGGCGAGTGCGGGACACCTGCTCGCGGAAGATGTCGTGCTACACGACCTGACCGAGTGGACTCCGCCCGAGCTCGTGTACGGCGCACCGTCCCCGTACCTACCCGGGAGAGCTTGACACCTCTCCCGGATTGACGGAGAACGGTCGCAGATATTCACTGTACGACACCACACTGATACTCTGGGTGCCGCTGCGGTAATGGGACCCGGCGCCGCGCGAGAGGATGGCCCGCCATGGTCAAGAAGGTCCTCACCTGGGCCGGAATCGCATTCTTGATCTTCTTCGTCGCCTACCGGCCAAACTCCGCGGCGGATGTGTTCAAGTCGCTCGGCGGCGGGATCGTCGACATCGCCCAGGGGTTCGGCGACTTCTTCACCAGCCTCGTCGCCTAACCGTTCAATGGGCAGCCCCTCCGGTCCACCCTTCGACCCGGACGACCCCGACCGGGAGCGCCGCGAGCGCGACACCGAGCCGATCCCACGGATCGGGCCCGATGACGGCCCGGGCTATGGCGCCGGCCCCGGCCTGTCCGACGGTCCGTCCCTATCGGACGACGTCGGCTACGGCGACGGGCCCGGCTACGCCGGCGAGGGTCGTTCCGGTCGGGCCTGGATCCGTGATCCGGAGGCCGGCTACCAGCCGCCGCAGATCTCCGAGGACGAGCTCGCCGGGTTGCGCGCCGACGCGACCGGCGCGCCCCCCCGGCGCGTGCTGCCACTGGAGGACGAGCCCAGCTCGCTGGTCGCCCGCTACCTCTTCCCCACGGAGCGCTACCGGGGTGAGTGGAAGCGGCACTGGATCCACCTCACCACCCCGCTGCTGGTCGGCATCGCGGCGACCTTCGTGCTCGGCTATCTCTCCGGCTTCCTCGCCGGTCAGAACGTCGGCGCGCTGACCACCGTCGCCGTGCTGCTCTGGTTCGCGGTCATGGGCTGGGTGGCGTGGAAGGTCGCCGACTGGTGGTACGACCGGTTCATCCTGACCAACAAGCGGGTCATGGTCGTCAACGGCATCATCACCCGCCGGGTGGCCATGATGCCGCTGGTGCGGGTCACCGACATGAAATACGAGCAGACGCCCAGCGGCCGGGCGCTCAACTACGGCACCTTCGTGCTGGAGTCCGCCGGCCAGGAGCAGGCGCTGCGCGAGATCAAGAACCTGCCCAACCCGAACGAGCTCTACCTGCGAGTGGTCGAAGAGATGTACGAGCCGCAGGCGGTCGAGGCCCGGCTGGGCAAGGAAGCCGACGAGGCCAAGGCCGACGACGGGGCGTGAAAGTTTTCGTCCGAACATCGGACCAAGTGCGCACCTTTCGTCATGGACCAGACGGCCTCTGACGTGGCACTCTGCCAGGACGGCTGGGGTGCGGAGGTGCGCGGTGGCGAGCAGGGACCCGTTGGAGGAGGAGTTCCGCGAATTCGTCGCGGCCCGCTCCGCCGCCCTGCTGCGTACCGCGTATCTGCTCGCCGGCGACTGGGCCACGGCCGAGGACCTGCTCCAGACGGCGCTGACCAAGACCTATCTGGCGTGGAAGCGGCTCGGGGGGATCGAGGCGGTCGAGCCGTACGCGCGGCGCGTGATGGTCAACACGTCGACGAGCTGGTGGCGGCGACGCTGGCACGGTGAGCGCCCCACCGAGGTGCTGCCCGAGCGTGCCGGTGTCGACGAGATCGAACAGCAGCTGGACCGCGACCTGCTGTGGCGGCACCTCAGGGAGCTGCCCAACCGGCAGCGGGCGGTCCTGGTGCTGCGCTACTACGAGGACATGTCGGAGGCGCAGACCGCCGCGATGCTGAACATCTCCCCGGGCACCGTGAAGAGCCAGACCTCCCGGGCCCTGTCCACGCTGCGCCAGCGGATGGGCGCGGCGGCACCGGAGCTGGCCGTCGGGGCCACCGGCGGCCGGACCACCGCTGCCGGCGGGGCCCGGAGCGGCGGCGCGGGCAC